>JBOHDU010000131.1:0-4457 GCA_050700615.1 Nocardioidaceae bacterium | reverse complement strand
GTTGCGGTCGATGGTTGCAGGGATCCCGATGTGCTGCACTAAAGTTTGAACGGAGGCGGGTCGCACGGAGCGGCCGCGCCGGCTCGGAGGGAGGGCACCGATGAGCGTCGCCTATCAGGTCATGTACCGGCTCGGCTTCACACCGTGGGACCACAAGAGCCCAGAGGCGCTGGCCCAGATCGCCGAGCTGCTGGATCGCGAGGAGCAACTCCGATCTCAGCCGTTCGGGAGAGCGATCGACATCGGCTGCGGGATGGGCACCCAGACCATCGACCTTGCTCGGCGCGGCTGGGACGTGGTGGGTGTCGACATGGTCGACAAGGCTCTCGCCACGGCGCGGGACAGGGCGGCGGCCGCGGGGGTCGACCTACGGCTGGTCCACGTCAGTGCGACCCGACTCAGTGAGGCGCTTGAAGGAGGCTTCTCTTTCGCCGTCGACCTGGGCTGCTTCCACGGGTTGACCGACGACGAGCGGTTGAGCTACGGGCGAGAGCTGACCGCCGTCACCCAGCCGGACGCGACCCTGCTGATGTTCTGCTTCACCGCGCTACGACGTGGCTGGTCGCCGCTCCCGCGTGGAGCGACCCGACAAGCCGTCGAGACCGCACTGCCCGATTGGCACGTGGATCACGAGGACGCCGCAGCCACCGCCGGCATGCCCGACCGAGTGGCCGGCGCGCAACCCCGTTGGTTCCGCCTGTCCCGCAACTGAGTCCCGGGGTCCTCCCTCGAGGTCTGGAACGCCGACGGCTGCTACGGGGCCGGTCCCCCACCCCGTCGGCGGTGATGCTGGCCTGCGCCGGCTATCGAGATCCGGCATTTGCCAGCCCGCTGCCGGTCACCTGAGAATCTGGGAACCTGGCCGCGACACGCCGGGAATCGGTTCCGGCCTGGTGAGCCGGTGTCATCGTTGAAGCGTGCCACCACCCCGCATCCTCGCGGCTGTCAGCGTCAGCATTGCCTGTTGCCTGTTCGCGACAGCGTGCGGTGGCTCGCCTGCCCCGACGAAGCACACGACTCACCCGACCGCTACGCCGACAGCTCCGAGCGCGTCCACCGCTTCCGCCGCACGACTACAGGCACGGACCTACCCGCTGACCGGCATGCCCGCGCCGTCATCGTCGGCGACGCGGCGACCCTCGTTGGCCGTCAAGATCGACAACGTGGACGGGGCGTGGCCGCAGGTCGGGCTGAACCAGGCAGACATCGTCTTCGACGTCCTGGTCGAAGGCGGCCTGACCAGGCTGATGGCGGTCTACCAGTCACACGGTGCGCCGCTTGTCGGACCGATCCGGTCGGCGCGGCCGGTTGACGCCTACCTGCTGAGGCTGTTCCACGGCGGGTATTTCGCGTTCTCCGGCGCCAGTCCCGGCGAGCTGCGTCCGGTCGTCGGCTTCTCCCACGCCGTTTTGGTGTACGACGACCACAACCCGGCCCCGTTCAACCGGCGCACAGATCACCCCGCCCCACACAACCTGTTCTCGTCGACGCGACGGCTCTACTCGGTCTTCCACCAGATCGCCCCGCACCGGCCTCGTTCGCCAGCCGTGTTCACCTACTCCACCAGGGCGCCGGCCGGGACTCCCACCCGGCAGGCGCAAGTGCCCTTCCCGGCCGCCACTGCCGGCTGGACCTGGCGCGGACACCACTACCTGCGAAGCCAGGACGGGCATCCTGACCTCCTGATGGGGGGTCAGCAGGTCAACGCCACCAACGTGGTGATCATGTCGGTTCGGGTGGTGGGAACCGGCGTCTTCGAGACCAACGGCGCCGAGGACCCCCTTCCGGTCACCGTCGGCTCCGGTCGCTGCTGGGTGCTGCGCAACGGGGTCCGGGTCAGCTGCAGGTGGCGTCGCGGCTCGGTGGCGAGCCCGCTGCGACTCCTTGACTCGCACCAGCACCAGATCCCCCTGGAGCCCGGACGCACCTGGGTCGAGCTGATACCTCAGCCGGAGACACCAACCTTCACCCGGTAGGCAAACGGTGCCGACAAGTCCGCCAGGAGCCAGACCACGAGATTGGCGGGAGCGTTTCGTGGGTACCACCTCTACCGTGCGGATCCCGGGGGGACGAGCAGGTATCGCGCTGGCATCGTCGTTGCTCGCGGTGGGCGGTTGCTCGGTGACGGTGTCACCCCACGCGGCGCTTCGGGCGCCTAAGCACCACGTCCCGACAGCTTCGACCGCAGCGTCTCCCTCCCGAGCCGTTCCCACGCGCGCGGCCGAGAAGCCGATACTGCCCCGCGCACAACGGGGGGCCTCCGCGTGGCGGCTCAGCCGGCCGGCGACCGGCGGGCAGATCCAGGGGTTCTCCGACCCCTCATCAGTGGCGCCCGGCGGCGCCATCCGGTTCATGGTGTCGACCACTGCCCGATCGTTCACGGCGGCGGCCTACCGCATCGGGGGTTACCGCGGCGGCGACGGCAGGCTCGCCTGGGAGTCTCCATCAATACCCCGAACGCCGCAGCCCGCCGCGACGTTGCTCCCCTCCACCCGCACCGTCGTGGCCCACTGGGCGCCGTCGTTCACCGTTCGCACGGGCGGCTGGAGCCCCGGCTTCTACCTGATGAAGCTGTCGGCGGCCTCGGGGTACCAGGCGTACGTCCCCTTCACCGTCCGGTCACCGACCACCCGCGGCCGGATCGTGCTTGTCGCCCCGCTGATCGACTGGGAGGCGTACAACACCTGGGGGGGTTACGACCTCTACCGGGCCCCTCCGTACCAGTACCGCAGTTGGGCGGTGAGCTTCGACCGGCCGAACCCGGCGCCAGGCGCCGACCAGTTCCTCTACAACGTGCTCCCGACGGTAGTTCTCGCCGAGCGGCTCGGCCTCCGGTTGGCGTACGAGACGGACGTCGATGTGGCAGCTCGACCGGGTTTGCTGGACGGGGCCACCGGGCTGGTGACCATGGGCCACGACGAGTACTGGACGGAACAGGAACGTCGGCACGTGACGGCAGCCCGCAACCGCGGCACCAACCTGGCGTTCCTGAGCTCGAACACGATGTACTGGCAGGTCCGGCTGCACGGCAGCCAACGGGGACCGGACCGGGTGGTGGTCGCCTACAAGACCGAAGCGGACACCAACGACCCACTGCGACTCACGCAGCCAGGCCTGGTCACCGGCCGGTGGCGCGACCTGCCTGACGCCGACCCCGAGAACTCACTGACCGGAACGCTCTACGAGTGCTACCCCGTCGACGAACCGTACCGAGTCGCCGCCCCGCACTGGTGGGGCTTTGCGGGCACCGGGGTGCGTCGTGGCACCGAGCTTCCCCATCTGGTCGGCGACGAGGCCGACCGTGTCTACCCGATCCCCTCGACCCCCCACCCGTTGCAGATACTGTCCTACCTGACCTACGACTGCGGCGGGGTGCTCACCTCGACCGAGTCGACCTACTACACGACGCGTTCTGGGGCGGGGGTGATCGATTTGGGCACCCAGCGATGGACCTGCGCCCTCGCGCCGCGCTGCCCCGGGCTGCCGCCGCAGGACGACCTGTTCGCGCGACAGGTCACGACCAACGTGCTCCATGCCTTCGCGGCCGGGCCTGCCGGCGTTGCCCATCCCGCCCGCGACAACGTCGGGAGGTTCTGGCTGCCGGCCGTCAACGAGGTTCCGACCAGCTGACAAGCCAGCCGATCCACGTCGAGCGGCTATCCTCGCTGGCCATGCTCGTCCGCAACCGGTCGTCACCGGAGGACGAAGGGGATCCAGGCTGAACGGGTTCAGCGCCGAAGGACGGTCACGACGAGGCTGGTACTGCTCGGTTTCGCCAGGGAGCTGCCGAGGTAGTGCACGGTGAGACGCTGCTTACCGGCTCTCTTGAACGCCGCTGCGGTGACCGTGACCCGTCCGAGGTGCAGCCTCCCACTGCCTACCTTGAGCGTTCCGCGCTTGATCACGACAGCGCCCGCGACGGTGAAGCCTGGAGCGGTTACCCGGACGGCGACCCGCGGCTTGGTGTTGTTCACCACCACCTGGCTATCCAGGACTCGTGCACCGACGCGCGTCGTCGCCTCGACCACACGCACGTGCACAGCGGTCGAGGAGGGACGGACCAGGAGGCTGCCCAGGTAGCGAACGGCCAGGGTGTGGGTACCCGGCCTGAGCCCGGTCCCGAGGAGCCGGACGGTGGCGTTCGCGCCGACCAGAGTGGCGGTGCCGAGCACCCTCGTCCCGTTGAACACCCGGACAGTGCCGGTTGCTCCAGGTGGGGAGCTTACGGTGGCGTGCACGGCTCCGCTGATCCCGTATGTCGTCGTCCCTCCGGTCGCGGTCACGGAAGAGGACGGTCGCGGCGTCGGCATGAGCGCGGCCACGCCGTTGGGTGTGCCCAGACCCGTCGGGCCATCCCAGCCGATGCCGGCAGTGCACAACACGGTGCTGTCGACGCAACTGCCGCTTTTGCCGGTCGTCACGTCGTTCAGGCTGCTGCGGTGCGCGTACGGGTACGT
>JBOHDU010000130.1:0-1631 GCA_050700615.1 Nocardioidaceae bacterium | reverse complement strand
CTGGTGAGCCCTTCCCGGCGGTCAGCCGGTGTCGTTCGATGGTTGGCGGTGTGCTGCGCGGTGGCTTCGGCGACGACCGGCGCGACGATCCATGAGTTATTACCAATCGTGTAGTAGATTTAGCCCGCACGTTTTGTTCGTCCAGGCGATGCGGCCGCGTGCTTGTGGTGGTGGCCGGCAACACGACAGGTGGAGGGGTATCCAGTGAGCGCGGAGGTCGACGTCCAGGGGTCCGTCGTACCCCGAACGCGGCGCGGAATCCCCCGCTGGGCGAAGTCCGTGGCATCGGGTGCTCTTGTGCTGGTGCTGCTCGGCGGCGTGCTCCCGATGGTCAGCCATATCAACTGGGGTGACATCCGGGCGGCGCTCGACGTGCTGTCCCTCAAGGAGATCCTGCTGCTCGCGGTGATCTGGCTGATGGGGCTGTACGCCTACTCGTTCGTGCTGACCGCCGCGATGCCTCCACTCAGCCGTCGGCGTGCACTCACCCTCAACCTCACCGGGAGTGCGGTGTCCAACCTGGTGCCCTGTGGTGGCGCGTTGGGCATGGGGCTCAACTTCGCCATGACCCGCGCCTGGGGCTACAGCCGGGCTGCCTTCCTGCTCTACACCTTCGTGACCAACCTCTGGAACATCTTGGTCAAGCTCAGTCTGCCGGCGCTGGCCCTCGGACTGCTCGTGCTCTCCGGAGACGTGGCGCAGCCGCAGCTCGCCACCGTGGCGCTGATCGCCATGGCGACGTTCGTCGTGCTGATCGGCTTCGTGATCGGAGCGCTGAGCAGTGAGCGGGTGGCCACCCTCGTGGGGCGTGGCGCCTCGGCGCTGGCGACGCTGGCGATGCGCATAGTCCGCTCGCGTCGCAGCTTCGACCTGACGCCCGCTGTGCTCCAGCTGCGCAACGAGACGATCGGGCTGCTCCGACGTGGCTGGGCCCAGCTGTCGCTCGCGATGATCGCGTATTCCGTCTTGCAAGCCCTGCTGCTCTACAGCTGCCTGCACATGTTGGGCACGTCCCTGACCGCCTACCAGATCTTCGCCGGCTACGCCGTTGAGCGCGCGCTCACCGTTGCCGTCATCACCCCCGGGGGTGCCGGCCTGGTCGAGGTCGGGGTCACGGCCCTCTTGATCGCCTTCGGCGGCGACCCGGCGGCCACGGTTGCGGGCGTGTTGCTGTACCGCGCGTTCACGTTCGGGCTCGAGATCCCGGTCGGAGGCGCCGGGCTGTTGGTATGGCTGTGGTCACGGCGAGGGTCGCAGCCGGCAACGGCCCAGGACTAGGAGACGACGTTGCGCATCGCCCATGTGACCGACTGCTACCTGCCTCGGCTGGGTGGCATCGAGCTGCACGTGCAGGACATGAGTCAGCGGCAACGCGCCGCCGGGCATGTTGTCGACGTGGTCACCTCGACCCCCGAAGGTCGTGGAGTCGCGGCGGAGTACAACGGCGATCCCGAGTCGACAGTCCGGGTCCGCCCCGACATCGCCAGCTCGGCGATGCGCGGGATGATTGCCAGCCGAGACCTCCCCGATCTGCTGACTCCCGAGCGCTATGACGTCGTCCACTCCCACCTCTCGGTCGTCTCGCCCTTCGGTGCGCGGGCGGCCAAGCTGGCCGCGGCCGCCGGGCTGCC
>JBOHDU010000129.1:0-1701 GCA_050700615.1 Nocardioidaceae bacterium | reverse complement strand
TCGACGTCCGGCACGGCATGTTCGGCGTCACCGGGTCCGGCGACACCTCCGGGTACGGCGGCCTGGTGCGGCCGGTCGCGATGCCCGGCGGGAGCCCACGTCCCTTCGGCGGTTGGTTCGACCAGGTCGCCGACGGTCTGGAGGCCGCGCTCACCGAGAACGGCGTCGAGACCGCGATCGAGAAGGTGGCCGTGCACCACGGCGAGATCACCTTCTACGTACGCCGCGACAACCTGCTCGCCGTCGTACGGCAGCTGCGGGACAAGGAGGACCTGCGCTTCGAGTTCTGCTCCGGGGTCTCGGGCGTGCACTACCCGCACGAGACGGGACGCGGGCTGCACGCGGTGTACCACCTGCTGTCGATGACGCACAACCGTCGGATCCGGCTCGAGGTCACCTGCCCCGACGCGGATCCGCACATCCCCTCGGTGGTTGCCGTCTATCCGACCAACGACTGGCACGAGCGGGAGACCTTCGACTTCTTCGGCATCATCTTCGACGGCCACCCTGCGCTGACCCTGATCGAGATGCCCGACGACTGGCCCGGACACCCGCAGCGCAAGGACTACCCGCTCGGGGGCATCCCGGTGGAGTACAAGGGAGCGACGATTCCACCGCCCGACGAGCGGAGGGCTTACAACTGATGACCGACACTCAACACGACCCCTACGCGTCAGAGCAGGCGACCACGTCCGGCAAGGTGTTCACGGTCACCGGCCAGGACTGGGACTCCGTCGTGTCCTGGATCGACCCCGAGATCGAGGAGCGTGTCGTCGTCAACATGGGGCCGCAGCACCCGTCGACCCATGGCGTGCTCCGGCTGGTCCTCGAGCTTGACGGTGAGAACGTCAAGGAGTGCCGATGCGGGATCGGCTACCTCCACACCTGGATCGAGAAGAACATGGAGTACCGCTCGTGGACGTTGGGGGTGACGTTCTGCACCCGGATGGACTACCTGGCGCCGTTCTACAACGAGGCGACGTACTGCCTGGGAATCGAGCGGCTGCTCGGCATCGAGGACCAGATTCCCGAGAAGGCGCAGGTGATGCGCGTCTTGCTGATGGAGATCAACCGGATCAGCTCCCACCTGGTCGCGATAGCGACCGGCGGAATGGAGATCGGCGCGCTGACCGTCATGACGATCGGCTTCCGGGAGCGCGAGCTGTGCCTCGACCTCTTCGAGCTCATCACCGGGCTGCGCATGAACCACGAGTTCATCCGGCCGGGCGGGGTGGCGCAGGACCTGCCGCCGGGAGCTCTCGGCAAAGTGCACGAGTTCATCCAGCTGATGAGGAAGCGACTGCCCGAGTACGCCGACCTCTGCAACGCCAACCCGGTCTTCCGGGCTCGCCTGGTCGACGTCGGCTACCTCGACCTGGCCGGCTGCTTGGCCATGGGCGCGTCGGGCCCGGTACTGCGTGCCACCGGCTACGACTGGGACCTGCGCAAGAAGCAGCCCTACTGCGGCTACGAGGACTACGACTTCGATGTCGTGACGTGGGACTCCTCCGACTCCTACGGCCGGTTCCGAATCCGGCTCGATGAGATGTGGGAGTCGCTGCGCATCGTCGAGCAGTGCGCTGAGCGGCTCCGGTCGCTGGAGGACGCGCCGGTCATGATCGGCGACAAAAAGATCGGGTGGCCCGCCCAGCTTGCCGTCGGCTCCGACGGGATGGGCAACAGCCTCGACCACATCAGGCA
>JBOHDU010000128.1:0-2578 GCA_050700615.1 Nocardioidaceae bacterium | reverse complement strand
GCGCACTACAACCCCGTGCGTGAGCGCTACGAGATCCACGGCGTTATGGGGCCCGACGAGTTCCACGAGAAGTACCCCGGCGCGGCCGAGGGCGGCCTGCGCAACAACGCCTACACCAACGTGATGGTCGCGTGGCTCTGCCGCATCGCCCACCAGCTGCTCTCGCTGCTCCCGGCGAGCCGCGCCGAGTCGCTGCGCGAGCGGCTGGAGATCGACTCCGCCGAGGTCACCCTGTGGGAGGACATGAGCCGTCGAATGTACGTGCCGTTCCACGACGAGGGGATCATCACCCAGTTCGAAGGCTACGAGGCGCTCGAGGAGATCGACTGGGACGCCTACCGCGCCAGCTACGGCAACATCCAGCGTCTCGACCGGATCCTGCATGCCGAGGGTGACGACCCGAACCGTTACAAGCTGACCAAGCAAGCCGACACGGTCATGCTGTTCTTCCTGTTCCGCGACGAGGAGCTGCGGGAGATCCTCGAGCGGCTCGGCTACACCTACCGCCACGACACGGTGGCGCGCAACGTGTCCTACTACGATCGGCGCACGTCCCACGGCTCGACGCTCAGCTTCATCACCCACGCGGCTGTTCTCGCGGGCCACGACCCGCAAAGCTCCTGGGAGCGGTTCCTGATCGCCCTCGGCAGCGACGTCGACGACGTGCAGGGCGGCACGACACGGGAAGGGATCCACGTGGGCGTCATGTGCGGCACCCTCGACGTCGTGCAGCGCGCTTACACCGGCGCCCACGTGCGGGACGGCGTGCTGCGCTTCGACCCGCGGCTGCCAGCCCGGCTCGAATGCGTGTCGTTCCCCATGCTGTTCAGGCAGTGCCCGCTCCGGGTCACGCTGCGGGTGGACGGGCTGACCGTGGCCGTAGGCGCGGAAGGCGTGAGCCGCCCGCTCCGCGTCGCGGTTGGCGGAGACGTGCGCGAGCTACGCCCGGGTGAGCAGGCGGTGTTCGAACTGGGTCGGAAAGCGGCGACCACCGGGTCCCCGGCCCACGACAGGTAGCGCAAGCGGTCAGGAGGCAGCGTGGCAAAGTTCCAGGGAGCGATCTTCGACGTCGACGGCGTACTGGTCGACTCACCGCACGAGCAGGCGTGGCGCGAGTCGCTCCAGGAGCTGATGCAGTCCGACTGGCGGGACGTACGCGACCGCACGACCTGGTCGCCGGGAGCGTTCACTGCTGAGGTGTACGAGAAGTACCTCTCCGGCAAGCCCCGCATGAGCGGCGCTCGCGCTGCGCTCGACTACTTCAAGGTCCCCGACGCCGAAAGCCGCGTCGAGGAGTACGCCGCCCGCAAGCAGGCGATGATCGTTCGGCTGATCGGCGCCGGCGAGTTCACCGCCTACCCCGACGCGCTCCGCTTTTTGATCGCCACGAAGGACTCGGGCGTGCGGATCGCGGACGCTTCGTCCTCGAAGAACGCGACGCTGTTCCTCAGCAAGATCAGCCTCGACCACTTCGCGGCCGAGCAAGGCATCGAGTCGCCGTCGCTCCACCCGGGCCTGTCGCTGCTGGACTACTTCGACGCCGACGTGTCCGGGCGTAACTTCGCGCACGGCAAGCCGGACCCAGAGATCTTCCTCACCGCGGCGAGCGAGCTCGGGGTCGAGCCGGCCGACGCCGTCGTCGTGGAGGACGCCGCCGCCGGCGTGCAGGCAGCGAAGGCGGGCGGCATGGCTGCGATCGGGGTCTCCCGGCGCGACGACGCCGCCCTGCTCGCCGGCGCCGACATCGTCGTCACTGCCCTCGACGACGTCGACATGGCCGCCTTCGCCGAAGGCGCACTTGCGACACGTGGCGCTTAGCGCTGCTTCTGCGGGGCGGGCGCCCAGGGGCAGATCAGCGAAGGCGGTAGAGGTCCTCGCCGGCGTCGGGCACCACGAGGGTGCCGGGGTCGGCCGCCCAGGCGGTCGGGTCTATGACGGCGGGGTCGAGGTAATCGAGGTTGATCGACCGGGTGACGTCTTCAGGTATGCCGGTGGCGAGGGTGACGGTGACCCGGTCCTGCTCACCTTCGACGGGATCGTAGGTACCCGCCCCGCGCAGGTGGGTGGAGTGGGCGAGGTCGCCCCAGTGGTAGCCCCTGAAGCGCTCCCATTGCTTCACGAAGTAGTCCCGGCAGTGGTAGCCGATCTCCTCGATCGCCGGGTGGGTGGTCGCAACCTGGCGGATGTGCGGGGCGTAGAGGACGACCTGGCCGCCGTCTGCGACGACCGGTTCCACTTTGTAGAAGCCCTTGGCGCCGGTCCACATGTCGTCGTACCTGCTGGGGACGAGCGACAGCACCCGGCGCACCGGGGCGTCGAGGTATCGGATATGGGTCTCAGCTGAGACGTCCGCCGCGGCCGCCCAGGCTGCAGCAGGATCGGCGAACGTCATGACGTGCAGGTCCTGCGTGCGGGGTTTGGTGACCATGCACAGGGCGAGCCGTTCGCCCGGGAGCATCGACGCCGCCTCGTCTATGAGAGCGCGAACCGTGGTCGTCCCCCTGGTACCGATGATCCTGGCGCTGGTGATCAGAGCCCCCAGCCAGTGGGACACGTCGATCAGCTCGCGACCGGACAC
>JBOHDU010000127.1:0-1896 GCA_050700615.1 Nocardioidaceae bacterium | reverse complement strand
GTCGTTGACGATCCAACGGCGTGGCGCGACGGGTTCATCGACGACTTCGCCGCTCCGGTCCGGCACGTCCGCGGCCTCGTCGGGGTCCACCGGGTCCGACTCGACGACGAGTGCGGACGCCGAGCCCCAGCTTCCGGCACACTCAGGATCCGGCCGGCGAGCGGTCTTCGACATGACGGACCAACGGGTGTGGCTGGTCGCCGCATCCGGCAAGGTGGTCCGGACCTACCTCGTGTCCGGGAGCAAGACAGACAATGTCAAGCCCGGCACCTACCAGGTCTACGCGCGCGAGCTGCACACGATCTCTTACAACGACAAGGACACCATGAACTACATGGTGTCCTTCACCACCGGTGAGCATTATCCGATCGGGTTCCACGACATCCCGGTCAGCCGGGCCTCCGGTGCCCTCCTCGAGACTCGCAAGCAGTTGGGGTCTCCCCAGTCCGCCGGCTGCATCCGCCAGTGGGAGCCCGATGCGAAGGCGATGTGGACGTTCGCCCCGATCGGTACGACGGTCGTCGTCCTCGCCTAGGCAGCCCCGACGGACCGCGTTTTCCGCGGTTCGTCAGGATCCGTCGTCGGAGATCGGTGTGCCTCCCCGCGAACGCCGGCGGGTGCGGGAGCGTTGGCGTCCGCGGCCGCCCGAAGCTTGCGTGTCGTCGGTGCGGGTCGGCGTCAGCGTCGCTGCCGCCGCATCGGATCCGGTCGCGCCATTGCGAGCGGACTCCTCGGCGGCCCGGCTCCCGCCTGAGCGCGTTCGCTTGCGCTGACGACGCCGGTCATCGGACGGCTTCGAGCCGCGAGTCGACGGACGCGGCCCGCCTCGTGCACCGGCTTCGCCGCCCCGCTCCCTCTTGGCGGGTGCCCTGGGGGGACCGATCCGACCGGTGACGTCGGTCGGGATTCCTTGGTCGTGGTAGAGGTTTCCGCTGGTCGAGTACGTCTCGACGGGCGCGTCGTAGGGAAGGTCGAGGGCGTTGTTGATGACCTTCCACCGGGTCAGGTCCTGCCAGTCGACGAACGTGATGGCCACACCGGATGCGCCGGCACGGCCGGTGCGTCCGATCCGGTGCACGTACATCTTCTCGTCCTCGGGGCAGCTGTAGTTGATGACGTGCGTGACCCCCTCGACGTCGATTCCGCGGGCGGCGACGTCGGTGGCGACCAGGATCTCGACCCTGCCGTCTCGGAAGCGCTTCAGCGCCTTCTCTCGGGCGATCTGGGCCATGTCGCCATGCAGTGGCGCGGCCGGAAAGCCGCGATCGATCAGCTCCTCGGCCACCCGCTGGGCTTGTCGTTTGGTGCGGCAGAAGATGATCGAGAGCCCGCGGTTCTCCGCCTGCATGATCCGGGCCAAGCACTCGGGCTTGTCGAGGTCGTGGACCAGATACACGAACTGAGCGGTCGCGGGGACGATCTCCGACTCCCCGCTTGCCTCGGCGCGCACATTCACCGGGTGGCGCATGTGTGTGCGTGCGAGCGTCACGACCTCGCCGCGCATGGTCGCCGAGAACAACATGGTCTGCCGCAGCTCGGGGGTCCTCTTGATGAGGCGTTCGACGTCGGGGAGGAATCCCAGGTCGAGCATCTCGTCGGCCTCGTCGAGCACCAGGACCTTGACGTGCGAGAGGTCGAGTGCCTTGCGAGCGGCCAGGTCGAGCAGGCGCCCAGGAGTGCCGACCACGATGTCGACACCGGTCTTGAGGGCGTCGAGCTGCGGGTCGTAGGGCACACCGCCGTAGACCGTCAGGGTGCGGCTCTTGCGGTACTTGCCGGCCAGCGCCAGGTCGCCTGACACCTGCAGGGCGAGCTCGCGAGTCGGCGCGATGACCAACGCCTGCGGCTTCCCGGGCGCGGCCAGCTCGGTGTAGTCAGGGTCTTCCGGGGCGACGA
>JBOHDU010000126.1:0-4405 GCA_050700615.1 Nocardioidaceae bacterium | reverse complement strand
GATGTCACCGAACCGCTTGAACAGGGCGGCCTTTCCCTCCATCACCGGCAGCGCCGCCTCCGGCCCGATGTTACCGAGGCCGAGGACAGCCGAGCCGTCGGTGACGACGGCAACAGCATTGCGCTTCACGGTGAGGCGACGCGCGTCTTCCGGGTTGCTCGCGATCGCAACACAGACCCGGGCGACCCCGGGCGTGTAGACCATCGACAGGTCGTCGCGGTTTCGGATCGGGTGCTTGCAGGCCATCTCGATCGTGCCCCCCAAGTGCATGAGGAAGGTCCGGTCGGAGACCTTGTGCACCTCTACGCCCTCGATCGCGCGCAACCCGGCCACGATCGCGTCAGCATGTGTTGTGTCGCGAGCTGCACACGTGACGTCGATGCGCAGCTGGTCGACCCCGGACGATGTCACGTCGAGCGCAGTCACCACCCCGCCACTGTCCTCGACGGCGTGGGTCAGCTGGCTGACCGCGGTGCCACCCGCAGGGACGACCAGGCGGACGGTGATCGAGTAGGACACACTCGGAGTCGCGGCCATGTCACCATCATGTCAACAATCGTGCCGGTGCGACGTACCAGACCTGACCGTCGAGGGTTCACCTTCGCGCCGTGTCACTTGGCCAACGCGACGCTTCCGGTCGCGGCCGGCACCAGGGCGATCCAGGTGTGACCCGCCGGCACCTTCACAGGCTTTCCGTTGTCCCACAAGCGGAGCTCGGAGGGCTTGCCCCTCTTCGCCCAGGTGCACTTCACAGCCTTCGTTCCGTGCACGAGGACGGCGGCGCCCTTGCCGTAGAAGTCAGTCTCGGGAACGGGGTTGCCGGCCGGATCGAGATATCCGGCGTTTCCGACCTTGACCCGGAGCAGCAGGATGTTGTCGGGCTTGAAGTCCTGACCCGGCTGGGAGAAGGAGCCTGGCCGGGTCCAGCCCTGCGGGGTGTGCTGGAACTGCGTCGTGTCGCCGCCGGCGAAGGTGGCGGCGATCCGCGTCACCGTGATGTTGCCGTGGAAGTTGTTCGCCGGGCCGAATGCCATGTAGGGGTGCAGCGGCGCCTGACCCTTGCCCTGGGGGCTGTTGACGAGCTCCTTGAGCTTCATGAACAGGTTGTAAGGCGCAGGTCTGCCGTTGTTCCGATAGAACCCCGGCGCGCTCTGGGTGAACGTGTGGATGTGTGCAGCCCGCAACAAACGCACGGTGGGGGGTGCCCCGCCCGAGGCGACGAGGTTGGCTCGGGCCGACTTGACGATCCCGATGTCGGAGGCACGCATCGAGCGGACCGGGCCTACCAGGTCGGGCACGTGCGAGTAGTAGAACACCGCGAGCCTGGTGAGGCCTCCCTCGACGAGCTCCTGAACCACCATGTCAGCGGACTTGAGCCCGATTTGGGGCGCCGAGCTCGTGGTGTTGTCGATCTTGACGACGTAGACAGGGTGCTTGGGCAGGTCCCCGTTGAGCTTGAGCCCGGTGAGCGGCCACTCACCGTTGAGGGTCAACGGGTTGACGGTGTTGGTCGGGGGGGTCGGTGACCCGTTCGTCGGCGGCGGCGTCCCCTTCTTGTCGCTACTGCCGCACGCGGCAAGGCCGAGAATCAAGGCCGCGGCGAGACTGACAACCCCGAGGGGGCGCACAAATGACATGGTGACAAGTGTGACGCAGGCCCGGCGGCGATTTGAGGTCGCCCTGCGGGCGTGTCTTTTTCGCCACATCGGGATCAAAGTGACCACGCCCATCAGGGACGGAAGCGCAGCGTGCCGGCGTACCAGGAGCGGGTCCAGATCCGGGCCCGGCTGACTCGCTTCCCCGGGTAGGGCGCGTGCAGGATCACCCGGTGGCCGTGGATACGACCGAGGTAGACGCCGACGTGGTAGACGTAGCCGCTTGCGTTGTGGAAGAAGACGAAATCACCTCGTCTGAGGTTGCGCTTGTGGATGTGACGCACGTAGCGGTACTGGGCCCCGGCGCTCCTTGGCATGTAGAGACCGGCCCGGTTGTACGAGAACTTCGTCAAGCCCGAGCAGTCGAAGGACCGGGGCCCGTCTGCGCCGTAGACGTAGGGGTCGCCGACGTGGTTCTTGGCGACCCGCACGCTGTGGTGGATCTTGTGGGATCTGAGCAGGTAACCGGCATCGGCCGTCTGTGGCGACAGTGCCAACAGCGAGACGACGGTGACGAGGAGGATGGGGAACACGATGAGCGCGCGCCGAAGCGCAGCGTTGGCAGGCATGACAGATCTCCTTCTCACGCCTGCGAGGTGAGCTGTCGGGTTCGGGCGAGAAGGTGCCCGGTCGTCGCGACTGACGACTTAACCCCAAGTACGCGGCTGGACCGGCGTACAAAAGGTGGGTCCCCCACTCCTACCCCGGGTGAGAGTCCGAGTTCTCGACGACAGATGGGCACGAGCATCCGGGGGGTAGGACTCGGCGTCCGGCACTCGCGCTATTCAGTTGTAAACCTCGGCGATATTAAGCAGACCGGTGGCGTATCTGGAACCCGGGCACGGCAATTTGAGGGTGTTCTTAGGGCGGTTGTGCAATAACTCACGTCGTCGCTACGACACGTGTTCGAATTCTCACCGACCGTAAGGGAGTCGGCCCTCGCCGTGGCGCCGGCTCGGCTCAAACAGCCAGCCGGGGGGAGATAACTCCGCTAGGCGATTCCAGACATCCCGAACAGTTGCCCGACGGCGAAGGTCGCCGCCAGCGCCAGGGCTCCCCCGATCACGACCCGCACGGCCGCACGCGTGCGGTTGCTGCCGCCGATGTAGGCGCCTGTCCAGCCGGTCAGCGCGCGGGCCACCAGCACTGTGACGAACGTCGTGGGGATACGCCAGGACTGCCCCGGCAGCCAGATCGCGAGCATGGGCAAGACGCCGCCCGTGGTGAAGCTGACGGCTGACGCGAAGGCAGCCTGCCACGGACTGACGATGTCGGACTCGGTGATCCCGAGCTCGGCCTCCAGATGTGCTTGGAGTACGTCGTGCTCGGTCAGCTCCTTCGCGACCTGGTGCGCGGTCTCATGGCTGAGCCCCTTCGCCTGGTAGATCGCGGACAGCTCCTCGAGCTCGGCCTCGGGATCCTCGGCCAGCTCACGGCGCTCCTTCTCGATCAGCGCAAGCTCGCTGTCGGACTGGCTGCTCACGGAGACGTACTCACCGAGCGCCATCGACACGGCCCCGCCCACCAGGCTGGCCACGCCAGCGGTCACGATGGTGCCGAGATCATGGGTAGCACTGGCCACCCCGACGACAACCGCGGCAACCGAGACGATCCCGTCGTTGGCACCTAGGACACCCGCTCGCAGCCAGTTCAGCCGCTGCGCACGGCTCTCATCGGCGTGCGGCTCGTCCGGGTGACTCGGGAAGAGCTCGCCGGAGTCCGTCTCGTCCGTGCTCACCGTGCAATGAAAGCACAGCGAACGGCGGGGGGGCGCTGGCGAGGGGCCTGCCGAGGGCCCGACCGACTCGCCTGGAGCACGGCCGGGCCCTCGCCTGCCTGAGGACTACCCGGCCGGCTGCGTGGCGATGCTGAACTGCACCCCGCCGTCCGGGTCCACCATGGCATCGAGCACCTTGTCATCGAGGGCTGGCACCACTTCCTCCGCGAGGAACACGCGTGCGCCGCCCTCCTCCACGATCTGATCGGTCGACTGCGGCGTCTCGGCCGGCGCGACGTTGAGCGCCGACTCGTCCATGCCCTCATGGCTGATCCGCAGGCCGGCACTCTCGTCGGACGTCGCCTGGTCGGTGATCGACTTCACGACGCTGCTTGCATTCTCGGTCAAGGTGAGCATGTTGCTCCCATCTGATTGCGGTCAGTTCATTCCACCCTGACGACCAACTCCGCGGATCTCAACCCGCCGCCGCACCCCGGGCGTGTCGGCCGGCCGCCACCCGACTGACCGGCGCGGCGGAGACGTAACGACTAGTGACACACTGCACAGTGGAGCACTCGCAACCAGGTGGTCCGTGAGTCTGTGCGGAGTCGCCGCCGAAAGCCGGGAGGAAGAAGCGACATGTCGAGCGCAGAGTTGTTGGGCGACGCATTCGGGAGGATCAACAGCCTGGTCCACCATGGGGTCGACGGGCTGACCCTGGAGCAGCTGACGTTCACACCGGACCCTGATGCGAACTCGATCAGCTGGCTGATCTGGCACCTCACCCGGATCGAGGACGACCACATCGCGGGGGTCGCCGACATCGAGCAGGTCTGGCTGTCGTCACAGTGGCGAGTGCGCTTCGACCTCCCCTTCGAGCCGACCGCGACCGGATACGGGCACGGCGCCAGCGAGGTCGCTGCGGTCGTCGTGGACGCTGAACGGCTTGTCGGGTACCAGGACGCGGTCTACGAGCAGACGAGGCGCTTCGTCGGAGGGCTGCAGGAGAGCGATCTGCCGCGGATCGTCGACC
>JBOHDU010000125.1:0-4134 GCA_050700615.1 Nocardioidaceae bacterium | reverse complement strand
ATCAAGGAGTCCATCGACGAGACCCTGGCCGAGGTGGATAGCCGGGTCGACGAGGGCTACCGACGAATCAAGCTGAAGATCCGTCGCGGCTGGGACGTCGAGTTGGTGCGCGCGGTCCGGGACAGCTTCCCGGAGCTCGTGCTGACTGTCGACGCGAACGCGTCGTATAGCGTGGACGACGTCGCGACTTTCATGCGCCTCGACGAGTTCGGGTTACTCTGCATCGAGCAGCCGCTGGGGTATGACGATATCGAAGGGTCGGCGTGGCTGCAGGCGAGGCTGACGACGCCGGTCTGCCTCGACGAGGCCGTCACAAGTCCGCGCGCCGCTCGCCTGGCCCTCGATAACGACGCTTGTCGCAACGTTAACTTGAAACCCTCTCGTGTCGGCGGCGTCACGGCAGCCCGTGAGATCCACGATCTGTGTGTAGAGCGCGGTATCCCGCTATGGTGCGGTGGGATGTTGGAGTCGGGGATCGGCCGCGCCTCGAACATTGCGTTGTGCTCACTGCCGGGTTTCGTGCAGCCCGCCGACATGTCCCCTGCGCACGTGCTGTACACCGAGGACGTGGTTGACCCGACCTTCGACATCGATTCGGAGGGATATGTCGCGGTCCCAACAATGCCGGGACTGGGCTTCAACGTCGCATCGGATCGACTCCGCGAGCGCACGATCCAACGGTCCGACTGGGACCCAGAGGAGGAACGCATGGTTACAAGTGTTCTCGAATCGGAGGGCGTTCTATGAGCCTGCAGCACGTAGTCCTGTTCAAGTTTCCCGAGAACGTCGCCCCCGAACTTTTGGCCGAACTCGATGCGCGGGTTAGGGCCTGGCCGAGCGAGATCGCCGGAATCGAGGTTCTCCGACTAGGCACAGACCTGACCGGCGACCGGACCCGGGGGCACCAACTACTGCTCTATATGGAGTTCGCGGACGTCGAGTCGCTTCGTGCCTACCAGACCCACCCGGTGCACGCGGCGTTCCTCGCGTGGGTCCTTGAGTACGGCTGTGTCCCGCTCGCGTTCGACTATCTCCTGGACAAGACCACGGTGATCGTCGGCGACGGAGTCTGAGCCCGTGCCCTCCAACGCCGTCATCGTCGACGACCACGCCCACCCCTTCCCCCTTGAGACGACCAGGCTCCCTTGGGACGCGTTGGGCCTCCTGCTGGCGCCACCAGCTGCTTCACCGGATGCGCCCGAGCCGCTATTCGTCGAGGCGTTGCGGGTCCGGCTTGCCGGTCTGCTCGGCTGCCCCACCGAGGACGTCGTGCAGGCGCGCGAGGATACGGCTAAAGACTGGCAGGGGTACGTCCGGATTCTCGCCGACGACGTGGGTCTCGCGACCACCCTGATGGACGGCGGCTCCTCTGTCTTGACCCCGGCCCAGCTCCAGCAGTACGCCAACCTTTACGACAGACCGGTTCACGGGATCGTCCGCATCGAGGCAGTCGCAGACCCTCTCATCGGGCAAGGCGCGTCATCCGACGAAGTGGCGGATGCCGTTTCAGCGGCACTGGCACAAGGGAAGGCCAGCGGTGTAGTCGCCGCGAAGACGGTACTCGCATATCGCACCGGCCTCTGCGTGGACCCGGACGCGGACCCCAAGGATGTCGACCGCGCCAAGGGACTTCGGGACTGGTTGATGCGACGCCTGCTCGGATGGTGCTCTGACCTCGCGATGCCCCTCCAGATCCACTCAGGGTTCGGTGACTCCGATCTCCGGCTGGCCACGGCAAACCCCGTTGGCCTCGAACCACTCCTGCGCACGCCCGAGGGCCGGTCCGCCACCGTCGTGCTCATCCACGGTTCGTTCCCATGGCACGAGCAAGCAGCCTATCTCGCGGCGGTCCACCCGAACGTTTACTTGGAAGTCTCGCTGCACCCGGTGTTCTCGCCGAGCACAACTGTCGAGCGGTTGCACCGGATGCTCGACCTGGCTCCAGTGAGCAAGCTGCTGACCGGGTCTGATGGTCACGTTACGCCGGAGCTTCAATGGTTCAGTCTCCGAAACACCCTGGACGCGTGGGGCACGCTGGCTGAACGTCTCGCGCATTGGGTGAGACCGAGTTGGATGGAGCGAACACGGCACGCGGTGCTGGCTGGCACCGCCCAAAGGGTGTACGGCCTGGGTGTATGAGCGCCGGACAGCCAACTCGGTTGCGAGTTGGCTGCGCCGGTAGGCGTCAACCCCAGAAGCGTGCGGCCGGCCTCAGTCCTCGACATTCACCATGGACAGCAGCGGCCGCTCGATCGCGCTGTACTCCAGCGGCCTGCGGCCCGGCCTTAGGGTCAAGATATTGCCGGCGGCAACCTCTGAGACGTCGGGCTCGTCCATCGACAACAACCCAGTCGACACCGCCAGTCCGACACCGTCCCGATCGCGATAGGCGAGCTGGAAATATGGCGGGTGCGGAACCTGGTCGGTGTCTGGCCATAACTGAAAGCCCTCCGGCTCCACGCCGGGGGCGTGGTTGCTCAAGACGTGTAGCACCCCGCCGGTCAGCAGCATCGCGTTGAGACTGAGCGCCGACAGGCCCCGCTGAACCATCCGATTCGTGACCCGGCTTGCAGCCGCCGCGACCTGTCCCGACAGCGGATCCCCGGGTAAATCGTGAACAAGCGAGAGAAAGTAGCGCTCACTGTCGGTGGTGCCACGAGGCGCGTCGGAGCCCGGATAAAGCAGCGCGTCAAGCTTGTCATGCGGGTAGATAGCACCGTTGTGGGCGAACGCGAAGCCACCATGGATGAAGGGATGGCTGTTCTCGATGCTCATCCCCATCCCGGGCGTGGCGTGGCGCAGGTGTAGCAGACAACATTGCGCCTCAACCCTGCGCGCGAAGTCCATGAACTCGGGGTCGGTCGTCGCATTGACCTCCGAGCGACGGGTCTGTATCGGCGATCCTGGGTCGTTGTGCCAGGCGGCACCCCAGCCGTGCCGGTGGACCTTGCCGAGCTCAAGCAACCGCGCGAGCACATCCTCGCCAAGCGCCTCGGCGGTCGTCACCGGGCGATCCGCGATCCACCCGACCAGACGGCACATCAGGTGTACCTTCCCATGCCGCCGGAAACGTCGATCGATGCGCCCGTGATGTAGCCTGCGCGAGACGAGACCAGGAACGCGACCAGCCCCGACACCTCCTCCACGGTGCCAAAACGGCCTACCGGCACCTCGGCTGCTGCCAGTTTGGCAGTGAAGTCGTCATACGAGGAGTCAGGGGAACGTCGCCGGTGGATGTTGTGCCACTGCGGCGTGGTAACAAATCCGATGTTGACGCTGTTAATCAGGA
Organism: Nocardioidaceae bacterium; assembly: GCA_050700615.1. Classification (GTDB taxonomy): domain Bacteria; phylum Actinomycetota; class Actinomycetes; order Propionibacteriales; family Nocardioidaceae; genus JBOHDU01. The sequence goes on along the minus strand of JBOHDU010000125.1, from coordinate 845 downwards.
TCCCCTCGGGTCCGAACTCTTGGGCGAGTGCCTTGTTGAGGTTGAGGCACGCCGCGCGGATCACGGTAGTGGCGAAGAAGTCGGGGTCCGGCTGCTTGGCGTAGATCGCGTTGATGTTGACCACCCGTGGGGCGGTGCTTCGCCGCAGATGGGGCAGGGCCTCCCGGAAGCAGCGCATCTGCGAGAAGAGCTTGACATCTAGGTCACCGCGCCAGTCCTCCTCGGTGAGGCTCTCAAAGTTGCCGGGGTGCGCACCACCCGCATTGTTGACGAGGATGTCCAGCCTCCCGAGACGGCTCGCGACCTGCGAGACGAGGTCGGCGACCGCGGCCGGCTCGGTCACGTCCGCTGGCAGTGCCACCGTGTCCGGCCCGATCTGCCGCGCTGCGCCCCGGAGTTCGTCGGCGTTACGAGAGCAGATAGCGACCAGTGCTCCCTCGGCTGCCAGCTCCTTGGCGATAGCCAGTCCGATGCCCTTGCTGCCACCGGTGACGAGGACACCTCGCCCAGACAATCCCAGATCCATCAGCCGTCCGCTCTCGCGCCATCATGGTAGGTGTCCAGCACGTGACGGATCCTCTTGGTCCCTTCGCCGATGTCGTGGTCATCGACCCGGCTGAACGACAGTCGCAGGTGTTCGTCGTCCGCGTAGTCGCCTAGGAAGCCTGCCCCGGGGACGAATGCGACACGCTCAGCGCTCGCCAGCGCGGATAGCTCCCTGGTATTGACTCCAGGGAGGTACACCCAGGTGAAGAATCCGCCGTCGGGCACGGTCCATTCGCCACAGTCGGACAGGTCTCTCTCCAGGGCGCGCATCAGGAGCCCGGCACGGCGCGCGTATACGG
>JBOHDU010000124.1:0-1944 GCA_050700615.1 Nocardioidaceae bacterium | reverse complement strand
GAGCCCGGTCGAGCAGCTCGCGATGGGCCGTGAAGAAGTCGGTGGCCTGACTCACCTGTGTCACTCCGTCGATGTTGGGAACCAGTGCTGAAATCGAGCGCGGGAACGCCGGGCCCGGAACACGATCGAGCCTACAGGCCGCAGCGGGACGGCCAGTCGGTCACCGTGGCAGGGATGTGAGAGGGTCACAACGTGCTGCTCCGCCGGTTCGTCGAGGCCGATGCCGAAGCCGTCCTCAAGCTCAACGAGGAGTCGGTCTGGGCGCTCAGCCCGCTCGACCTGACCGGGCTCCGGACGCACCAGGACTCGGCTGCCCACTGCGTTGCTGTCGAGGAGGACGGACAGGTGGCCGCCTTCGCGATCGCCTACGCGCCCGGCAGCGGCTACGACTCGGTGAACTACCTCTGGTTCGCGGGGCGGTTCGACGAGTTCTTCTACCTCGACCGGATCGCCGTGGGTAAGACGTTTCGGCGACGCGGTATTGCGACGCTGATCTACGACGAGCTGGAGACCCGAGCAGCGCCTCATCTCCGGATGGTCTGCGAGGTCAACTCCGATCCGCCCAACCTGGGCTCGCTCGCATTCCACCAGGCGCGCGGCTACCGCGAGATCGGGCATCTCGTGCAGCCGGACGGCCACGAGACCGTGATGTTGGAGAAGCCGTTATGACGTCGACCGATGACACCCTGGCGCGTCGATGCGCCGACGCGATGTGGGCCGACGACGTGGCGTCCAAGAACCTGGGGATGTCGCTGAACGAGGTCGCCAGCGGTCACGCCGTCCTCTCGATGGCGATCCGCGACGACATGACCAACGGGCACGGGATCGCGCACGGTGGCTTCATCTTCGCTCTGGCCGACAGCGCGTTCGCGTTCGCCTGCAACTCCCACAACGTGCGAACCGTGGCCCAGGGCTGCGACATCGTCTTCGCGGCACCCGCACGGCTGGGCGACCTGTTGGTGGCCGAGGCAGTGGAGCGTCACGTCTTCGGCCGCAACGGCCTGTATGACGTGCGCGTCACTCGGGGAGGGAGCGTGATCGCGGAGTTCCGGGGGCGCAGCCGCACTCTTGGCGGACCACTCGTCGAAACCGAGGCTGACGAACAGTCTTCGGCCGGGGGCGCCGATCGAGGATCCCTGCGCGAACGTCCACCGACATGAAGGAGCTGCGTACACCTCGGGAGCTGTGGGACCACGGCGAGCTCATGGCCGTCGACGAGCTGCGCGCACTTCAGCTTGCTCGGCTCCGTCAGACGCTCCACCGGGTCTATGAGCAGATCCCCCACTACACGAGCGCGTTCGAGGCGGCCGGGGTTCACCCGGACGACCTCCACGAGCTTTCGGACCTGAGCCGATTCCCGTTCACGAGCAAGGCGGACCTCCGCGACAACTACCCGTTTGGCATGTTCGCCGTGCCACGCGAGTCAGTAGCCCGGATCCACGCCAGCAGCGGCACCACCGGGCGACCCACGGTCGTCGGTTACACGTTCGATGACATCGCCACCTGGGCCGACCTGGTCGCGCGTTCGATCCGGGCGGCCGGGGGCCGCGCCGGAGACCTCGTTCACGTGGCGTACGGCTACGGCTTGTTCACCGGAGGGCTCGGCGCCCACTACGGCGCGGAGCGGCTCGGTTGCACGGTGATCCCAGTCGGTGGTGGCGGCACCGAGCGGCAGGTGCGTCTCATCGAGGACTTCAGACCGCGCATCATCATGGTGACCCCCTCCTACTTCCTGTCGATCGTCGACGAGATGGAGCGGCAGGGCCGCGATCCGGCGGCGAGCTCCTTGGAGGTCGGGATCTTCGGCGCCGAGCCCTGGACCGACGAGATGCGCAGCGAGATCGAGCAGCGCTGCCAGATGCACGCCGTGGACATCTACGGCCTGAGCGAGGTGATGGGGCCAGGGGTGTCCCAGGAGTGCGTCGAGACCAAGGACGGGCTGCA
>JBOHDU010000123.1:0-3724 GCA_050700615.1 Nocardioidaceae bacterium | reverse complement strand
CAGTCCCACGGAGGAAGCATGTCGTTTCCCGAGTACCCGGGGTCCGAGGACGTCCCCAACGAGGACGCCGACCCGGCGCGGGGAGGCTCACCTTCGTCCTCGCCGTACCCCCAGTACCCGCGGAGCTCTCCCGATCCGTCCAGCGGCACACCGGGAGACGCCGCCCCTGAGGCGGGTCAGGTCGGTGAGCACGGGCAGTACGGCGCCCCGCCTCCCTACCCAGGTGGATACCAGACCGAGCCACCGCTCGTGGCCCGGCCGACCAAGGTGCTCGTCGGCTGCATCATGGCGTGGATCGGTGGTGCGGTGGGCGTGGTCGGCGGGGTCTTCTACGCCACGATCAAGAGCGACAGCACGGTGCTCCATGCCTACAAGGTCTCCGACCGCAGCGCTGTCCTGCACGCCTTGCACGTGCTCGGCCCCATCCTGGCGGTGTGGTCGGTGGCTGTCATCGTGCTCGCGGTGCTGGCGTTCAGGCGTACCAGGTGGGCAGCGGTTGCCTTGCTGGCGATGGGCATCGTCTTCATCCTGCTGTCGGCCGTCGGATCAGTCACCGGCAGCGGCGGCACCGGCATCGTGCCGTTCGTCTGGGTGCTGTTCTCCACCGGGTTGATCTACGGGCTCCGCGACGCGAAGGCGTGGTTCAAGGCGCGACCTCCGCAGGCCGGTCGGTAGCCCCCCGGCGCGCGTCAGCCGGCAAGGGCCCGCAGCCGCTCGATGGCCGCGTCGAGGACCTCGTCGCGCTTGCAGATCGCCCAACGGACCAGCGGCCGGCCGGCCTCCTTGTCGTCGTAGAAGACCTGGTGCGGGATGGCGACCACTCCGCACCGCTCGGGCAACGCCAGGCAGAACTCAACGCCATCGCGGAATCCGAGCGGAGTGATGTCGGTGGTCACGAAGTAGGTGCCCTCGGGTACATAGACCCTGAATCCGACCTCGCTCAGACCCGTGCACACACGGTCGCGTTTGGCCTGCAGGGTGTTGCGCAGGCCGGCGAAGTAGTCGTCACCGAGGCCAAGCGCCACCGCGATGGCCGGCTGGAGTGGGGCACCCGAGGTGAAGGTCAGGAACTGCTTGGCCATCATCGTGGCGCGCACCAGCTCGGCGGGACCGGTCGCCCACCCGACCTTCCAGCCGGTGAAGGCGAACGTCTTCCCTCCGCTGGAGATGCTCAGGGTGCGCTCGGACATCCCGTCGTACGTCGACAGCGGGCGGTGCTGGCGACCATCGAACGTCAGGTGCTCGTAGACCTCGTCGGTGATGACGATCAGGTCGTGCTCGCAGGCGAGTGCCGCGATGGTTTGCACCTCGGTGTCGGTCAGCACCATGCCCGTCGGGTTGTGAGGTGAGTTGATCAGCAACGCCTTGGTGCGCGGGCTGACCGCACGGCGCAGCTCGTCAAGATCAGGCCGAAAGTCCGGAGCTCGCAGCGTGATAGGCACGCGGGTTCCTCCGGCCATGGCGATGCAGGCGACGTAGGAGTCGTAGTAGGGCTCGAAGACGATCACCTCGTCGCCCGGCTCGACGAGTGCCAGCAGTGCGGCGGCGACGCCCTCCGTGGCTCCCGTGGTGATCAGCACCTCGCTGTCGGGATCGAGGTCGATCCCGTAGAAACGCAGCTGATGCGCGGCGACCGCGCTACGCAGCTCGGGCACCCCGATGCCGGGCGCGTACTGGTTGCGACCTGACCGCAGCGCGTCGACGGCGCTCTCGATGATCATGCTGGGGCCGTCGACGTCAGGGAAGCCTTGGCCGAGGTTGATCGCTTGGGTGCGGTTGGCGAGCGCAGACATCTCGGCGAAGATCGTGGTGCCGACCCCCTGCAAGCGCCCGGCCAACCTGTCACCGCTCATGGGCACAGCCCTTTCCTGGCATCACTGACCCCGATCAAGCAAGGCCGAGCTCGTCGGCTTCGTAGGCTGCGTAGTAGGGCAGTCCTGCGGCTTCGGCTGCTTGGCGCGCGCCTCGATCGACGACGACCGCGATCGCAGCCACTTCAGCACCTGCCTCGCGCAGCGCCCGGACGGCCTCGAGGACCGAGCCGCCGGTCGTGGAGGTGTCCTCGACCGCAAGCACCTTTCGGCCGAAGACGTCAGGACCCTCGATCCTGCGCTGCAGGCCGTGCGCCTTGCCCTCCTTGCGCACCACGAATGCGTCGAGCCGGTCGTTGGCGGCTGCCGCCGCGTGCAGCATTGCCGCTGCGATCGGGTCGGCGCCCAGGGTGAGCCCGCCGACCGCTACGTACTCGACCTCGGCCGTGAGGTCACGCATCACCCGCCCGACCAGCACGGCAGCCTCGCCGTCGAGGCTGATCCGGCGGAGGTCGACGTAGTAGTCGGCCTCGCCGCCAGAGGAGAGCGTCACCGCGCCGTGGACCACGGCCTTCGCCTTGATCTGGGCGAGCAACGCCTCCCGATCTGTCATGCTCGCACCTTATCCGCCGGGCAGGCGTTGCGTCGTACGGACTGCGCGGGGCGGGTTCACCCCTTCGGGCGACCGCTTCCGCGCCGCGCCCGTCAGGACTTGAGTGACGTGCCGGCGGAGCGCAGGTCCTGGCAGGCTTGCGTGACGCGGGCGGCCATCCCCGCCTCTGCCGTCTTTCCGTAGCTGCGTGGGTCGTAGACCTTCTTGTCGCCGACCTCGCCGTCGACCTTCATCACGCCGGAGTAGTTGGTGAACATGTGGTCGGCGATCGGGCGGGTGAAGGCGTACTGGGTGTCGGTGTCGACGTTCATCTTCACGACGCCGTAGTCGACGGCCGCCCGGATCTCTTCGAGGAGCGACCCGGACCCGCCGTGGAAGACGAGATCGAACGGCTCCGCCCCTGCCCCGAGTCCGTATTTCTCGCCCACCGCCTCCTGCGCCTTCTTCAAGATGTCGGGACGAAGCTTGACGTTGCCTGGCTTGTAGACGCCGTGCACGTTCCCGAAGGTCAGCGCGGTGAGGTAGCGGCCCTTCTCGCCGAGCCCCAGCGCCTCGACCGTGCGCAGGGCGTCGTCTGGTGTGGTGTAGAGCTTGTTGTCGATCGCACCCTCGACGCCATCCTCCTCACCGCCCACCACACCCACTTCGATCTCCAGCACCACCTGGGCGGCGGCGGCCTTGGCGAGCAGCTCCTCAGCGATCGACAGGTTCTCCGCCAACGGCACGGCGGAGCCGTCCCACATGTGCGACTGGAAGATGGGCAGCCCGCCCCTGTCGACGCGCTCCTGGGACAGCTTGAGCAGCGGCCTCACCAGGCCGTCGAGCTTGTCCTTGGGGCAGTGGTCGGTGTGCAGCGCGACATTGATCGGGTAGCCCTTGCCCGCCTCGTGGGCGAATGCGGCGAGCGCCGCCGCGCCGAGCACCATGTTCTTCACGGTCGTCCCCGACAGGAAGTCGGCACCCCCAGTCGAGACCTGGACGATCCCATCGCTCTCGGCCTCGGCGAAGCCGCGAAACGCCGCGTTGAGCGACTGTGACGAGGTCACGTTGATCGCCGGGTAGGCAAACTTCTCGCTCTTAGCCCGGTCGAGCATCGCTGCGTAGACCTCTGGGGTCGCGATGGGCATGTTCGTGCCTCCCGTGTCGGTGAGCAGGTTCTCTGTGCCGCTTACGCCCAGTATCTCGTGCTGCCGCAAGCACCGACAATGGCCCCGCGGCGGCCGCGATCGGGCGGACGGTGGGCGTGGACGTCTCAGCAGAGCGCGTGCCGGGATACCCAGGCGTGCATCGCGATCGCCGC
>JBOHDU010000122.1:0-3531 GCA_050700615.1 Nocardioidaceae bacterium | reverse complement strand
CCGTGTAGACCACCCACTCCGGGCCGAGATTCACGCTCAGAAGGGCACCCGTGGGCAGTAGATGACACACCCCGATACGGCTCGGAGGCATCTACGGATCAAAAGGTTGGGGGTTCGAATCCCTCCGAGCGCGCCAAGCGAAGCCTAGGCGAAACCCCCTGCTGACCTGGGCTTTCGCGCTCCCTGAGTAGGGAGTGCGATGGTCGGCTCGCCTTCGATCTGGCGGCTGACACCAACGCGTGACACCAACCGGCTCATACTTCGCCCTCCTCGCAGAGGTCGCCGATCCGGTCTAAGGCATTGCTCTTGTCGTCGAGCGTCACATGGGCATAGACGTTCATCGTCACCTTCAGCGCGGAGCGGCCGGCAATCTCCATCACCGTTCGTGGTGGCACCCCCAAACCCAGCAGCAGAGACACACACCCGTGACGGAAGTCGTGCATCCTCACCACCCGAACGTCGCGCGCGGGCCCAACGCGTGTTTCCGTGCCAATCGCCGGCGAGCGCCACGCTGTTCATCGCTCCCTGTCCTTCCCGTCGTTGCTGGCCAGTCAGAACCGTAGTGAGAGCCCTCCGGTTTCGGCGCGGCAAGGACTACAGCCAACTCGACGCCGAGTTGGAGCCCGGGCCTTGAAGCTGGCAGTTCTGGAGCTCAGACCCTGGCAGTTCTGGAGTTCAGGGCACGGCAGTTCTGGAGTTTGCGCGTACGATCCGCGCCCGGACCTGGTTCGGTGCCTTCTGGAAGGCCGTCGTGGAGTCTCGGATGGAGAGCCGTCGGAGAGGAGTCGAGAGGAGTACATCGACCGGGTGGCTCGGGGTGGTTTTCCGATCGCGCTCGCGACGCCCACGGATCGGGCTCGATGGCGCTGGACCGACGACTACGTACGACTCACCCTGGAGCGCGACGTGCAGGAGCTGGCCAAGGTGCGTCAGGCACACACCCTCGCGCTCATATTGGAGCGAGTGGCCGGTCAGACGGCACAGGTGCTGAACGTCGCCCGCATCTCCGATTCACTGGGGACGGACGCGAAGACGGTGCGCGACTACCTCCGGCTGCTGGAGGCCGTGTTCCTTCTCCGGATCGTGCCGGCGTGGGATCGCACGTTGACCAAGCGCACGAACGCGCGGCCAAAGGTGCACATGCTTGACACCGGTGTCGCGACCCGGCAGCTGCGACTCACGCCGGAGAAGTTGGCGCGCCGGGATCCGGCCGCGATGACTGAGTTCGGGCACGTACTGAAGACGTTCGTCGTCGGCGAGCTCCTCAAGGAGGTCAGCTGGACCGAGGAGATCGCCGGGCACGGCCATTGGCGCACGAGGGACGGACATGAGGTCGACCTGGTCCTGGAGACGGATGACGGGCGCGCGATCGCTTTCGAGGTGAAGGCCGCCGGCCGCGTCGGGAGCGAGGACTTCACCGGCCTGCGGAAGCTGCGCGATCTTCTCGGCGATGCCTTTGTCGCCGGTGTGGCGCTCTACACCGGTGCGCGGAGCTACACCTACGAGGACCGCTTGCACGTCATGCCGATCGACCGCCTTTGGCGTCAAGGATGAGAGTGTCACGTCGGACGTTTGCTGGACGATTTTCGGGGGCCAAACCCTGAGGTCAAGGTATTTGGCGACCGAACCGGCAGGGTCCAGGGATCGTGTCCAGGCTGGCGGCCGACAGCTTCCTCGCGCAGCTCGACGATCAGGTCGACAGTGGCTTGGGGAACCGCGGTCGGGCTTGTCTTAGGCCTGCGTGACGGGGCTTGAAGGCGGCCACCCGTCGGCTTCGTAACGGGCTTTGAGCTTGTATACCCATGCCCGGTGCACACCGTATCGGGCAGCGACCTCCGCGGGTGCCAGGTGGCCAACGGACAGGGCGGTCAGAACCAAGCGCGCCTTCGACATGGCTGACATTGCCGTCGAGGCGGTGTCGCCTATGTCTTGAGAGATGTGTCGTCGATGTCCTGATGGGATGTACCTCCGAGCGCGCCGCAAACCCCACGCCGTACACCCACGAGCATCGGCCGGTGGTCCGCCGGAGGTGGCGGAATCTTCAGGAAGTGACCGCCTGGAGGCGAGCTGGGTGGATCCCGACTAGGAGACGCGGACGAGCTTCCACATGCCCATAAACGCGTGCGGCATTCCGGTTTCGTCGTCCGGCCAGTAGCAGGCCATCAGGTACTTTCCAGGCGGCAGGTTGTAGTGGAACATCTCGCTGCGTGTCGGGGACAACACGCCCATGCCGGTGCTGATGCGGAGCCCGAACGACGGTCGCGTCTGACCACCGGAGTTGAAGTACTTCCGAACCATCTGGTTGGTCGTGCTGGTCTTCACGCGGTTGAACTCGATGAAGTGCGGCTGGTCGCTCCGGTCGACCACGTGCGCCCACCCAGACCGTGGCAGTGTCGCCCTCGAGAGCGCGAAGCCGTAGGTGAACACCGTGATGCCGACGTTGGTCGGGACCGTCGGTCGCTTGGCATTGGTGCCGAACACTCGCAGCATCGCGAGCGCGTTGCTGTCCTGGTCGACCGCCACGTAGCGTCCCTTGCGCAAGGTGACGGAGAACTTGCCCGGGCGAGTCGGAGTGGCCGACGCGCCTCCGAGGAACGTGATGTTGTTGTCAAGCCGGCGTACGGCCGGCACGTTTCCCTGGAACGCCTTGCCGAAGTCGACACTGGCCTCCTGAATGCTGTATCCCCGGTGCAGCCTGAGCAGCTGGAGCTCATGGTTGCCATGCTTGGTGACCACACGGAAGATGACGCGGCCGGCGCGCATGCTCTCACCGACGCTCAGATGGATGGCGCGACCCATGTGCGCCACGACGGTGGGCACGGTGGCGGATGCGGCGGCCGGCACCTGGCCGGTCGACGGCGACGGCGTCGCAACAGCAACACCCGACGATCCCACCAAAGCTGTGACCCCGATGCCTGCAGCCAGCAGCAGCGATCGCCGTCTTGTTGAGTTGAACATCGTCATACGAAGTCCTCCCGATTACTGTCCTAGGCCCACCGCCTCACGGTGGGTCCGAGGGCGTATACCTACCACTCAGGGAGTCGATCCGGAACCCCGCGCGCCAGATCTGGTGCTGGAAACCACCCAGATGGGCCACCCTGCTGGTTACTCGGGTACTTGGATCTTCTCGATCTTTGGCCGGGGTCCATAGCCCCAACGAACCGGTACTCGGACAGTCACCAAGAATTCTGGTGTCGGGCGAGCGGCTGCGCCGGCGTGCCGGTGTCGCGCCAGCCGGGCTTGCCATGTCTGTGGAAGATGACGATCTGTGCGTGGTTCGAGCAGTCGACGGTGCAACTCTTGCGGACGCGGGCGCCATTACCGGCTGAATGCTGTGACAGATCGGTGCCCAGCGGATAGCGTGAAATCTGGGATTGGGATGGGGGATTGGCGTTGTTGCCTGGGGAGGGTGTCTTGAGACGATCCGGTTTTGGCGTGCTAAAAGCGGGGCTGGCAGTCATCTTGGGGGCGGTGATGCCGGTGGTCATCGGGGTCTCGGCCGCTCAGGGTGTGACCGCGAGTGCCATCACC
>JBOHDU010000121.1:0-5911 GCA_050700615.1 Nocardioidaceae bacterium | reverse complement strand
CATCGACACTGAACGCAGGGGAGTCGTCAAGGCCACCGGTGAAGATCAGGACTTCGGCAGCCCTCATCTCCGCCAGCAACGGCTTGAGCGCCCTGGACTTCCCGCGCATCTCCTCTTCCGGGAGGTCAGGCACCCACTCCTCGTTGAAAGCGATCAGGTACTCGCTCATGTCTCCTCCTTGGCAGGCGTGGCCCCGGTGGCCACGTTCCACCTTCACTACGAACGGCGGCAGCCCGATTCGACAAAGGCGGCACAAGCGTAGGCGTACGGAGAACCGCATCCACGTCGGCACGCAAGTGCGTTCTCGCGCCCAGGCGCTCCCTTCCTCCCCGGCCAGCATGGAAAGGAAACCACCCTCAGACCGGCTGGAACTTGCCGTCGGTAGCCTCGATGGATGAAGAGACGCGCGCTGGTACGACGCCCAGGTCCGCGGCTCGCGCAGGGGCTGGTTACCCACATCGAGCGCTCGACCATCGACCTCGACCTTGCGCTGCGTCAGTGGGACAGGTACGTCGCCGCTCTGCAGGACGAGGGCTGGGAGACGATCGAGGTCCCGGCTGCCGATGACTGTCCAGATGCTGTCTTCGTTGAGGACACAGTGGTCGCCTACGGCGACTTGGCGGTCATCTCGCGTCCGGGTGCTGACGAGCGCAAGCCTGAGACGGCTGCGGTCGAGGAGACGCTGCGTCAGCTGGGCTGCCGCATCGCACGCATCGAGGAACCAGGCACCCTCGATGGCGGCGACGTGCTCAAGCACGACGGCACCGTGTGGGTGGGTCTGGGCGGGCGCACGAACCGGTCTGGTTTCGAACAGCTCGCTGCAGCCCTGGGGCCGCTCGGTGCCCGTATGGTCGCCGTACCACTCACCAAGGTGCTGCACCTGAAGTCTGCCGTCACCGCGCTCCCCGACGGCACCATCGTCGGCTATGCGCCCCTGGTCGACAACCCAGATGTATGGCAGAGGTTTCTCGAGGTCCCGGAGGAGCCGGGTTCGCACGTCGTGCTGCTTGACGAACAGACTGTGCTGATGTCCATGAGCGCACCGCGAACAGCAGAGCTGTTCGCCAGCCGGGGGCTGCGGGTCGTGGACGTGGACCTGACGGAGTACGAGAAACTAGAGGGTTGCGTCACCTGCCTGTCGGTGCGACTGCGGTAGGGACTGTCGTGGGAGCGCCCAAGGGCGGCCTTGTAGAGCAATCCCGCACCTTCCTTGTTCGCGCGCCCCTGCGGTTGGCGGTCGCTGTCCCGGCACACCTCACCCGGGCGTCTTACAGTGGCAGTAGGAGGCGAGATGGGTGACCCGGCCGACGTCGACCTCGCGGTGGTGCTCAGACCGGCCCTCCTGATGTCCTGGTTCCATTACCTCCTCACCGAGCCCTTCTTGGCATCCGGCGCCCGCGAGTTCCCGTGCTCGTGGGGCAGCCAGCGGCTGCTCGTACCAGCAGGTGATCAGGAGCTCCGGGTGTTCTTCCGGTACCGACTGATGCGCAGGGCTGGCCCGCGACTGTGCGAAGCCATCGTCAGACTCACCCTCCAGCCGGAGGAAGGGCTCGCGTTGCACGCCTACCTGCCGGCCAGCAACCAGAAGGCGTTCCGCATCCGTGTCGGTTGACTGCGATGCACCCCGCGACGGTCAGGAGGCGGCAGCCACGTACTCATCCGGCAAGCAACGATGGCTGACTGTCACTCGAGTCGCATCTGACCCGCGGGTGTGGACCGAGCCGCCCTCGGCGAACCTCCGCGCTGCGCTCAATCGGCGCGGGTTGGGCGCTCCCCTGGATGCTTCTGAATCAGGTGGGGTCCACCCGCATGGCGGGTCGAGCCAGGGGGTACGGCTCGGTCGGCGCGACATCGCGGCGACTCGGCCTGCCCGGGTTGCCGAGCGTGCGTGCACCTGGCTGGCGCGGAGGGTTAGCCTTGACCTTGTCCCCACGTCTGTGATGCATCGGAAGAGGCGAATCCCGAGCCGTGTCCCCATCTGCGCGCGACAGCGCCGTGTCTGAGTTCGGCGCCAACGAGTGGCTCGTCGACGAAATGTACGAGGCTTACCGCCAAGATCCCAGCTCAGTTGACGAGGCCTGGCGGGAGCTGTTCAAGAACCGGACCGACTCGTCAGACACCGCCAACGGTCTCGCTGCCGGGGCCCGTGGCTCCGGAGATACGGCCACCAACACGGACCGGAGCGCACCCGAGCCGGCCGGTGACACCGGGGCGACCTCCCCCGCTGCTGCTACGACGACTCCGCCGGCGGCGAAAGCAACGCCGCCCAGCGCGACTCCGTCCCCAGCTGCGGCAACCAAGACGCCCGAAACGGTAGCCAACCGGGCCCAAGGAAGCGCGACGCCCTCGGCCACACCCGTGCAGCCAACCACCACGTCGCCGAGCCCAACTCCCTCCTCGGCGAGCCACGCCCCGGCTACATCATCGCCGACCGCGCATGCCACCGCGCCCGCTTCCAGCACGAAGTCGACCCCGGTGCCCAAGGAGCCGGCGGCACAGGCGGAGCCCACCATCATTGAGCAGCCCGAGCACGTCATCCTGCGCGGCGCCGCGGCCCGCACCGTGTCGAACATGGACGCGAGCCTCGCGGTTCCCACCGCGACGAGCGTCCGCACGGTGCCGGTGAAGCTGTTGATCGACAACCGGATTGTCATCAACAACCATCTGGCCCGGGCCCGTGGCGGCAAGGTGTCGTTCACCCACATCATCGGATTCGCCCTGGCCAAGGCGGCCAAGATGATGCCCGAGATGACGTATGGCTTCGCCGTCGTCGACGGCAAGCCGACCATGGTCAAGCCGCCGCACATCAACCTCGGGCTCGCCATCGACGTGAAGAAGGCAGACGGGACTCGGCAGCTTCTCGTCCCCGCCATCAAAGGCGCCGAGACGATGGGGTTCGCCGGGTTCTGGAGCGCCTACGAAGACGTCGTCCGACGAGCCCGAGACGGCAAGCTCACGGTCGAGGACTTCCAAGGCACCACGATGAGCCTGACCAACCCCGGCACCATCGGCACCAACCACTCGGTGCCGAGACTGATGAGCGGGCAGGGCTGCATCATCGGGGTGGGCTCGATGGAGTACCCGCCCGAGTACCAGGGTGCCTCCGAGGAGACGCTGACCCGCAACGCGGTGGGCAAGGTCATGACGCTGACGTCGACCTACGACCACCGCGTGATCCAGGGCGCGCAGTCCGGTGAGTTCCTGCGCCGGGTGCACCAGCTGCTGCTCGGCGAGGACGGGTTCTACGACGAGATCTTCCGCGCACTCCGGATCCCCTACGAGCCGATCCGCTGGGCGCCCGACATCTCGGCCAGCCACGAGGACGAGATCAGCAAGCAGGCCCGCATCCTGGAGATGATCCACGCCTACCGGGTGCGCGGCCACATCATGGCCGACACCGATCCCCTGGAGTACCGGCAGCGCAGCCACCCCGACCTCGACGTGGCCACCCACGGCCTGACCCTGTGGGATCTCGACCGTGAGTTCGCGACCGGATCCTTCGGCAACCAGCGCTTCATGAAGCTCCGGCACATTCTCGGCATCCTCCGAGACTCCTACTGCCGCACCGTCGGCATCGAGTACATGCACATCCAGGACCCGGAGCAGCGCCGCTGGATCCAAGAGCGGGTCGAACGCCACCACGAGAAGCCGGCGCGCGAGGAGCAGTTGCGGATCCTGCACAAGCTCAACCAGGCCGAGGCGTTCGAGACGTTCCTCCAGACCAAGTATGTCGGCCAGAAGCGCTTCAGCCTCGAGGGCGCCGAGACGACGATCCCGCTGATCGACGAGATCTGCGAGGCGGCGGCCGACACAGGTCTCGACGAGGTCGCGATCGGCATGGCGCACCGTGGCCGCCTCAACGTGCTCGCCAACATCGTCGGTAAGCGCTACGCCCAGATCTTCCGCGAGTTCGAAGGCAACATCGACCCGCGCACGGTGCAAGGCTCGGGCGACGTCAAGTACCACCTCGGAGCCGAGGGTGAGTTCACCTCGGGCAACGGCAACAGCATGAAGGTCTCGGTTGCGGCGAACCCCTCCCACCTCGAAGCGGTCGACCCCGTCCTCGAAGGCATCGCGCGGGCCAAGCAGGACCTGCTCAACCGGGGCGCGGCCTACCCTGTGCTGCCGCTGCTGATCCACGGTGACGCGGCCTTCGCGGGTCAGGGTGTCGTCGCCGAGACGCTCAATCTCTCGCAGCTGCGCGGCTACCGCACCGGCGGCACGATCCACGTGGTCGTCAACAACCAGGTCGGGTTCACCACGTCGCCGTCATCGTCGCGGTCGTCGCTGTACTGCACCGACATCGCGCGCATGGTGCAGGCGCCGATCTTCCACGTCAACGGCGACGACCCCGAGGCCTGCATCCGGGTGGCCCAGCTCGCGTTCGAGTATCGCCAGGCGTTCAACAAGGACGTCGTCATCGACCTGGTCTGCTACCGCCGTCGCGGTCACAACGAGGGCGACGATCCGTCCTACACGCAGCCGTTGATGTACGACCTGATCGAGAAGAAGCGCTCGGTGCGCAAGCTCTACACGGAGGCCCTGATCGGGCGTGGCGACATCACGGTCGAAGAAGCCGAGTCGGCCCTTCGCGACTACCAGCAGCAGCTCGAGCGGGTCTTCAGCGAGGTGCGCGAGGCAAAGAACACACCAGAGCAGTACGTCACCGGCCCCGAGTACCCGAGCAAGGGTGCGCCGGCCGGCAGCGACGAGACGGCGGTCGGCATCGACGTCCTCAAACGCATCGCCGATGCTCACGTGAGCCCACCCGAAGGGTTCACCGTGCACCCGAAGGTGCTGCCCCAGCTACAACGGCGCGCCGCCGCGATCACCGACGGTCCGATCGACTGGGGAACTGGAGAGATCCTCGCCTTCGGCTCGCTGCTGATGCAGGGTCGCCCCGTGCGGTTGGCCGGGCAGGACACCCGGCGCGGCACGTTCGTCTCCCGCTTCGCCGTCGTCATCGACCGCAAGACGGCCGCCGAGTGGACCCCGTTGCAGAACCTCTCCCCAGACCAGTCCCAGTTCTACGTCTACGACTCGCTGCTATCGGAGTACGCCGCGATGGGCTTCGAGTACGGCTACTCGGTGGCTCGACCCGAGGCGCTGACCCTGTGGGAGGCGCAGTTCGGAGACTTCGTCAACGGTGCCCAGACGATCATCGACGAGTTCATCTCGTCCGGTGACGCCAAGTGGCAGCAGCAGTCGGGCGTCGTGCTTCTTCTCCCGCATGGCTACGAGGGACAGGGGCCAGACCACTCCTCGGCCCGCATCGAGCGCTTCCTCAACCTGGCGGCCGACGACGCCTTCACGATCGCGCAGCCGTCCACACCGGCGAGCTACTTCCATCTGCTGCGCCGCCACTCGCTCGGCTGTGACCACCATCCGATGATCGTCTTCACGCCGAAGTCGATGCTCAAGCGCAAGGATGCGGCCTCACAGCCCGCCGACTTCACGAGCGGCACGTTCATGCCCCTCATCGGCGACCGCGTCGACGACCCAGGCAAGGTCGAGGTGCTGGTGCTGTGCTCCGGTCGGGTGACCTGGGACCTGTTGGCCGAGCGCTCGAAGCGAGACGACGCACATCGGTTCGCGATCGCGCGGCTCGAGCAGCTGTACCCGCGGCCGGTCGGCGAGGTCAAGGCGGAGCTTGCCAGATACCCCAACGTCCATGAGATCCGCTGGGTGCAGGACGAGCCGGCCAACATGGGTCCCTGGCCGCACATGAAGCTCAACCTGGCGCCCGAGCTCGGCACCCTGCCGTTCAACCTGGTCTCACGCCACGAGTCGGCGGCGCCCTCGGTCGGGCAGACGTCGGTCCACCAGACCGAGCTCAAGGCGATCCTCGAGGCAGCCTTCGCCTGACGCCACGCAAGGGAGCCCGACAGATGTACTTCACCGACCGCGGGAT
>JBOHDU010000120.1:0-16813 GCA_050700615.1 Nocardioidaceae bacterium | reverse complement strand
GGAAGCACCAGGCCGAGGCGGCCGACCTTGCCCACTCGAGACAGCACGTGGTGCTGGCGACCGGCACTGCCTCCGGTAAGTCGCTGGGATACCTGCTGCCCACGCTCACGACGGTCGTAGGCAGTGTCGACAGGCCGGGTGCCCGCGGCGACTCGGTCCTGTATCTCGCGCCCACCAAGGCGCTCGCCCGGGACCAGCTTGCCGGGGTCACCGGGTTGGACCTCGCTGCCGTGCGCGCGACGACGTACGACGGCGACTCGTCGCGGGAGGAGCGGAACTGGGCGCGCGACCACGCCAACTACGTGCTGACCAACCCCGACATGCTGCATCGGACGATGCTGCCGGGACACGCCCGGTGGGAAGGGTACTGGAGCGGGCTGCGCTACGTGGTGGTGGACGAGTGCCACTACTACCGCGGCGTGTTCGGGGCGCACGTTGCCCAGATCCTGCGGCGGCTCCGGCGAGTCGCAGCACGATACGGAGCCAGTCCGACCTTCGTGTGGGCGTCGGCCACCGCTGCCGATCCCGGCCTCACCGCGAGCCGGCTGGTCGGGCTACCGGTGGCGTCCGTAACGCTCGACGGGTCGCCCCGCGGCCGAACCGCGATCGCCTTGTGGGAGCCTCCGCTCACCTCGGTGCACGGGGAGCGCGGCGCGCCGGTGCGCCGCTCAGCTACCGCGGAGGCAGCCGACCTCCTGGCCGACCTGGTGGCAGATGGCGTGCGCACCCTCGCGTTCGTACGCAGCCGGCGCGGGGCGGAGACGGTCGCACTCCACGCCCAGTCGATGCTCGCCGAGGTGGACCCGTCGCTGGCCGACCGGGTTGCGCCCTATCGCGGCGGCTACCTCCCCGAGGACCGGCGCGAGATCGAGCAACGACTCAAGGACGGTGACCTGCTCGCGGTCTCCGCGACCAATGCGCTGGAGCTTGGGATCGACATTGCCGGACTCGACGCCGTGCTCATGGCTGGCTTCCCCGGCACGCGCGCCTCGCTGTGGCAGCAGATCGGCCGAGCCGGTCGGGAGGCGCAGGGTGGTCTCGGCGTGCTCGTGGCACGTGACGACCCGCTCGACACGTATCTCGTCACGCACCCGGACGCGCTGCTCGGAACGTCGGTCGAGGCGAACGTCTTCGACCCCGGGAACCCGTACGTCGTCGCTCCCCATCTTTGCGCGGCTGCACAGGAGTTCCCACTCACCGAAGCGGACCTCGACATGTTCGACGGTGATGTGGGGGCCGTCGTGGCGACGCTTGTCGAGGCTGGCTACCTGCGACGGCGAGCTCACGGGTTGTTCTGGACGCGTCGCGACAGAGCGGCCAACCTGGCCGACATCAGGTCGAGCGGTGGCAACCCGGTGCGCATCGTCGAGCAGTCGACGGGGCGGCTCGTCGGCACGGCTGACGCGGGATCTGCCCATTCGATGGTGCATACGGGCGCGGTCTACCTCCATCGTGGTGACTCCTACGTCGTGCAGGACTTCGACCACCAGGAGGGAGTTGCTCTGGTCGAGGCCAGACCGACCGACTACACCACGACCGCGCGCGAAGTCACCGACATCACCCTGGTCGACACGGAGCGCCAGCAGGTCTGGGGGACGGCGCACCTCTGCTTCGGGACGGTCGAGGTTTCGTCGCAGATCGTGTCCTTCCTCAAGAGGCGCGCCCTGACCGGCGAGGTGCTCGGTGAGCTGCCGCTCGACCTGCCGCCGCGCCATCTGCGTACGAGGGCCGTCTGGTGGACCCTCGGCGAGGAGCAGCTCGAGGCGAGCGGTGTTGCCGCCCGCGACCTGCCTGGCGCCGCGCATGCCGCCGAGCACGCT
This sequence comes from Nocardioidaceae bacterium, assembly GCA_050700615.1. Classification (GTDB taxonomy): domain Bacteria; phylum Actinomycetota; class Actinomycetes; order Propionibacteriales; family Nocardioidaceae; genus JBOHDU01. Next base: position 14,993 of record JBOHDU010000120.1, on the reverse strand, counting down.
TCGATCGGTCTGTTGCCGTTGTTCGCAACCTGTGACCGTTGGGACATCGGCGGTGTCTCGACCGCGCTGCACGGGGACACCCAGCGGCTTACCGTCTTCGTCTACGACGGGCACCCCGGAGGAGCCGGGTTCGCCGAGCGCGGATTCGTCGTGGCGAACGAGTGGCTGACGGCGACGCGAGAAGCGATCAGCTCGTGCGGGTGCGACCAGGGCTGCCCGTCCTGCGTGCAGTCGTCGAAGTGCGGCAGCGGGAACGACCCGCTCGATAAGCGCGGTGCGGTCCTCCTGCTCGACGTGCTTTTGTCCGGCCACCACTAGGCCCGGGCCAGCGCCCGCATGGTGATGCGCGACAGGCGAAACGCGGCGCTCCCGGAGGCTCTGTGCAGTCGCGGCCGCTCGGCGCCCCGACTACCGTGAAGTCAGGTGCGGGTCGTCGGACACCGGTCGTTACGGAGGGAAGACAGCGATGATCGTCCTCGGAATAGTGCTCCTGGTCGTGGTGGTCGTCGTCGCCGTGGCAGCCATCTCGCAGGGGTCACAATCGGCGCGCCTCGACCTCACGTGGTTCACGGTCAACACCGACGTCGCCGTCGTCTTCATCGTCGGAGCCGTTGCCATGCTGCTGGCAGCCATCGGCCTCATCACCTTGACCGCCGGCCTGCGGCGTGCACATCGCCATCGCCGCGAGATGCGTGCGCTCCGGGAGCGGGCCGAACGCGGCGAACAACGGGCCCGCAAGAACGAGCACGACTCAGGCGCGTCAACGTCGGACGGTGGCGCCGACGACTACTTCGACTCCGCGCCGCGCGACAGCACCTGAGCGCACCACTCCATGGACGCTACAAACCGCTAGCCCATGTGCGACCATGCCGGGCGGCGCCACCGGGGTCAGCCGGGTCCGGCCCTCGCGGCGGATCGCAACCGCACCGTCAGCCCGAACGGCAGATCGGCTCGAGCCTCGACTCTCAGCGCCACGTCATCGCCTTCGACGCGACAGCTTGCCACCGTCACCGAGTTGGCGGCCGCGACTACCTCGGCGCGAAGACAAGCATCTCTGCCGTGCGCCTGGGCGATGGCTCCCGACAACGCAGCCAGATCGGCCGATCCGTCGAGGTGGTGTTGCTTCGCGGCACCAACCGCCAGCAGGACCCCCACCCAGGCGACGGTCAGGCAGACGAAGATCCAGGCGATCGCCCACACCGTGGCGAAGCCCTGCTGGCGGCTACGGCCGAGGCTTCGCATCTTCGGCAATCATGGTCGAGCTCGCATCGAGAGTGACCGCAGGCAGGGGAACCAGCAGCCAGCCTGGGGCGGCGGCCTGCACCGTGACCGTCACCGTCAGCTGATCCCCCTGTCGCTCGAACCTGACCGACGCGTCCTGGGTCGTGGTGCGCCGAGCTTGCGCCACCGCCACCGACTGTGCATCGCCGCGGGCGGCCGACCTGGCAGCATCTCGGGCAGCGTCGACGACTCGGACCTGCATGATCGCCAGCGAGATCAGCCACACAAGTGCCAGCGCAACCGCTGCCACCACCGGCAGCACGACTGCCGCCTCTGCGGTCACAGTGCCGCGCTGAGCGCGACTGCGGTGACCATCGAGCCGGACGAGGGTCACGCGGCAACGGAGTGACTGCACCTCAAACCACCTCTCTTTGCCTGGGGCGCGTGCGCGCGGCACACGCCCCCAGGCGAACCGGATCAGAACGGCAAGATGCTCATGACCTTGTCGAGCAGCCCCTTCAACAGCTCCTGCCCGAAGTCGGACGTGAGGATCTTGAAGAGCAGCCCGGCGAACCCGCAGGCCGAGACGGTGCCGACGGCGTACTCGGCAGTGGTCATTCCGACCTCGTTGCGGTTGGCTCGAGCGGCAATCACCCGGGCGGCGATGCGTGCAGCCATGTCGTTTCCTTTCGTCGTGCCTCCTGCGGCGGGCGGGAGGCAGTTGGCGGTGTCAGTCACTGAGCATCCGTGCCGCTCGTCGCCACCGCGAGGATGGCCGAGCCATCTGTTGACGAGGCGTTCGACCCTCGCCCGCTGGGGACGAAGAGGGTGGCTCCTCAGAACAGCTGGCTGAAGGAGGCTGCGATCGTGGGCACGACCCCCACCACCATGAACGCGGGAAGGAAGCAGAGCGCGAGCGGACCCGCGGCCTTGACACCCACGCTGCGAGCTCGTTGTTGGCCGACCGTGCGGAGCTCTCGACGACGGTCGTCAGCAAGCCGCGTAAGCGCATCGGCCAACGGAGCACCCGACTCGAGGGCACGCAGCATGGCGAAGCCCAACGGCGCGAGCACCGGTCGCCGGGTGATTGATGTCCACTCCTCGACCGGGTCGGCGCCGAGATCGAGCCTTGCCGAAACCGTCGCCAGCTCGCGCCCGAGCGGACCACCCACCGACCGAGACACGATGGGAAGCACCTGTTCCATGGGGCGCCCTACGGATGCGCAGGCGGCCATCAGATCAGCGAACAGCGGCAGGTCGCGCCGGATGGTCTCTCGCTCGCGAGTCACGGCAGCCGGCTCGAGGCGGCCGACCCACCACGACACAGCGGCTCCCGCAGCCCCGCCAAGAAGCCACCCGGGCGATGCAACCACGGCCCAGCCGACCACGAGCCCGCCCGCCACACAGAGCGCGAGCCGCACCCGAGCCTGCTCGACGAGTGCCTCCGGCCGCAGTGACCGACGACGTCGCCGTGACGGTGCCGAGCGAGGCCGCAGCCGGTCAAGCCCCGATCTGCCCCGGCCGACCAACAGTACGACGCTGAGAAGTGTCAGCACCGTGGCAAGTGTCATGCCCGCACCTCCGCAGCAGTCGCGAGCCGCTCAACCCACCACAGCCCCGCGAAGGCGAGCGTGACACCCGCCAACAGGCAGCAGATGCCCGGCGTGGTCTGCACGAGGAAGGCGAGCGGGTTGACCCCCAGGGAGAAGCCCAGTGCGATACCGAACATGGGAAGCACTGCCAGCATTTTCGCCGTCGCACGCGGAGCCGCGAGGGACGCAACCACCTCCGCCTGTGCGTCCTGCTCTGCTCGGAGGGCGACCGCGACCCGCTCGAGCACCGACGCAAGCGCGGCTCCCGAGCGGTGCGCCACCTCCCACCCTGCCGCGATCGAACGAAGCCCTTCAGCTCCGGGAGTCGCCGCCGCCCGGCGCATCTCGGTCACGACCTCGGCACCGATTGCCTCGGCAGAGCGGATCGGCAGCCACTCGGCACCCTCGCGGCAGGACCTCTCGAGGGCGACCGAGGCAGGAACCCCTGCGCACAGCTCGGCGGCCAGCGCGTCACAGAGCCCGATCGTTGCCTCCTGCCGCCGGCGGCGCATGGCTCGCGTCCGCCCGGCCACGACCAGCCGACGAGAGGCCAGGGAGATCGCGAATCCGACAAGCCCCAGAACCGTCACTCGCGGTCCGACCGCGATCAACAGGACCGCGGCGACGGGTGCCGACATCGCCAGCAAGACTCCCGGACGTGCGGTGATGCGCAGGGCACTCCCGGCGGTGCCTACCGGGGAGCGCAGCCTGGCCGACCCTGGCACCACCGCCCATACGCAGGCTCCGACGAGGACTGCCGCCACGAGGTTCACTGACCACCGTGCCGCGCCAGGACGACCTCAAGAGCCCGGCCACCGGGGCCGACCATGGACCGACCACCCGGCTCGAAGGTGACGGCGGTTTCGACCCGCACGAACCCACGCTCGTCACGGTCGAGCACCGCCAGCTCATGCAGGTGCCGGACGCCGGCGCGGGACCGACGCAGGTGCACAACGACCTGCAACGCGGCCGCGAGCTGCGCGTGCACCGCTGTGCGGCTGATCCCGGCGGCAACTCCCAGCGCCTCGAACCGGGCGGGTACGTCGGCCGCGGTGTTGGCATGCACCGTGCCGCCGCCACCCTCGTGACCGGTGTTGAGCGCCGCTAGCAGGTCCACTACCTCGGCTCCCCTCACCTCCCCCACCACCAATCGATCAGGCCGCATCCGCAGGGCCTGCCTCACCAGGTCTCGCATCGTCACCTCACCGGCTCCTTCGACGTTGGGTTGGCGGGCTTCCAGTGAGACCACATGCGGGTGGCGCGGGCACAGCTCGGTCGCCTCCTCGACGATCACGATCCGGTCGGCGGGGTCAACGAGGGAGAGCAGCGCGGACAACAGCGTGGTCTTGCCACATCCGGTGCCGCCGGAGACCACGAACGCCGCCCTGGACCCGACGAGCTCGAGGAGCAGATCGGCGCCAGCACGGTCCACCGAACCGGCCCGGACCCAGTCGTCGAGCGTCATCACGGTCCGGGCCGGGACCCGGAGGGACAGACAGGTGCCTGGCCGGGCCAACGGAGCCACGATGGCGTGGAACCGGGTGCCGTCACGCAGCCGGACGTCGACCCACGGCGCGGCATCGTCCAACCGCCGCCCCGCCGAGGCCGCGAGCCGCTGTGCCAGCCGGCGCACAGCGTTGTCGTCGGTGAACGTCACGTCAGAGCGCTGTAGGCCCTCGCCGGTGTCGACGTAGACCTGCCCCGGACCGTTGACGACGATGTCGGTGACGCCGGGAAGCTCGAGCAGCGGGTCCAGCGGCCCCGCGCCCAACGACTCTCGTCGAAGGGCGGCGACCACGGCCAGCAGGGCGGTGTCGCCCACCAGCCCTCGCTCATCCCGCATTGCTGCGGCCACCGCGGTAGGTGTCGGGTCGGCCTGCTGCTCGACGAGCCGGGCGCGAACCCGGGCCAGAAGGGCAGGCTCGATGACCGTCATCGCCGGTCACCGGGGAGGGCGAGGTCGCGTAGCACTTCGGAGCATGGCCGACGCCAACGACCGCGCGCGAGAGGTCCGAGACCCTCACTGACAGCCCGCGGCAAACCGCGGTAGGTGGGGTAGGACGCGAGCAGCGACAGCTCGAGCGACGCCGCCACCAGGTCAGGCGGCAGGTCCGACGTGGAGGAGGTGCGTGCGACTAGGCGTACCGGAGCACCCAACCCGCCGACGAACTGCAGGACGCGCCTCGATGCGGCCACCGAGCGGAGATCGCAGGTAGTGACGAGCAGCGCCCGCTCACAGGTCAGCAAGCCGCCGACGCCCTCGCGAGTGATGGCGTGCCGTGGCAGGTCGACGACGACCAGGTCGGCGCTGCGCCGACCCACGGTCAACATCGCGCGCATCGTTGCCTGATCGACTTCGACATGGTCGCCGCGATCCCACGAGAGCACCGAAAGATCATCGATCGAGGGGAGCGCGGAGCGGAACTCTCGCGCATTGACCCGGCCCTGGGTCGTCGCCAGGTCTGGCCACCTCAGGCCATCCTGCGTCTCACAGCCGACGACCAGGTCGATGCCTCCTCCGAGCGGGTCGGCGTCGACCAGAAGCGTCCGGACGCCGCCACGGGCCGCATGCAGGGCGAGCGCGCACGAGAAAGTAGTGGCACCCGCGCCACCGCAGCCACCGATCACCGCCACCACGGAGCCGACGCCGGTCGACCCGTCGGCGATGTCGGTCAACCGGCCGGTCAGCCACTGCTGGGCGTCGGGCAGGGCGACGACATGATCGGCGCGCAACGCGACAGCATCGCGCCAGATCTCCGGCTGGTCGGGACCTGTAGTCACCACGATCAGGTCATCGCGGCGGCACAGCTCCAACCTCGCTACCGATCTGACCTCGTCGGCGCCGACCATCACGATGGGCGCGGCCCGCCACAGCGCATGGAGCTCGTGCGGTAGGGCGAGCCTCGAGGCGACTCCGGCCGCGGCACACAGGCTCTGCAGCTCGTCGAGCAGCGCGTGGTCGGCGCTGACGATCACGGGCACGGGTTCGGGGTCGAGTGTCTGCCGAGCGGGGTCGCGGTCCTTACCGTCCATGACGCTCACCCTCGCGTGCGCGTGGCGCGCGAAGAAGCACCGGAGCCGACAGCTGTGGACGGAGGACCGGCCGGGTGGCTCGGTGTGGATCGACGAGCCGGTCGCCACGCCGAAAGGAGGCCGAGCCCGAGTCCTCGAGAAGGATTTGGGCGAAAGCGGCAGCCCCCGGTGGGGGGTACCGGGGGCCGCCTGGGTCTCGGCCCCGGGGGGGTTGGAGCCGGACCGCGTCCAGCGAAGGGGGGATATCGCTGGAACCTACGTCCCTTTCGACGAAGGGAACCGTTCTGTCATCCAGCGTACTCCCCAGTACCCCGAGTTTCGCAATCCTCCAACGGACACCCCGTATTGTCGGCTGCACGCCAACATCCGGGCAACGCAGCGCCGCTCCAGCCCCAACACGAGAGACGGAGGTGGCCTCGCACGATGTCACCGCCGACACGACGATCAGCGGCATTCTTCGACCTGGACAAGACGATCATCGCCAAGTCGAGCACGCTCGCGTTCAGCAGGTCCTTCTACCAAGGCGGCCTCATCAACCGCAGGTCGGTGCTGCGCAGCGCCTACGCCCAGTTCGTCTATCTCCTCGGTGGCGCCGACCACGACCAGATGGAGCGAATGAGGCACTATTTGTCCGACCTGGCCAACGGTTGGGACGTGCAGACCGTGCGTGACATCGTCGCCGACACCCTGCACCACATCGTCGACCCACTGGTCTACGACGAGGCCGTTGAGCTGATCGAGCGCCACCGCCTGGACGGCCACGACGTCGTCATCGTGTCGACGTCGGGCGCCGAGGTCGTCGAACCGATCGGAGAGATGCTCGGCGCCGACCGGGTCATCGCCACCCGCATGGTCGCTGACGACGGGCGCTACACCGGCGAGATCGAGTTCTACGCCTACGGCGAGAACAAGGCAGCGGCGCTTCGCGAGCTGGCCGAGACCGAGGGCTACGACCTCGACGCGTCCTACGCCTACAGCGACTCGGCTACCGATCTCCCGCTTCTGGAAGCGGTGGGCCATCCAAATGCGGTGAACCCCGACCGGGCCCTCCGTAAGGTCGCCTCGGAGCGGGGGTGGCCCATTCTCGATTTCAGCAAGCCGGTGATGCTCCGCCGGAGCGCCGGAGCCAGACGCGGCACCATCGCGGCGGTCGCCGTCGGCGCGGGAGCGGCCGCAGCCGGCGCCGTGCTCCTGGCCTCACGGCGTTCACGCCGGGGCTGATCCCGCCCCTGCTGCACCACGGTCGCCTTGCCGCCAATCGCCACTCCGGTGAGCGCGCACGAGCGGCCCCACTACCGGGGTCATCTGGGTGCGACGCGCCGGGCGCCCCTTCCGTTGGGCCGACTATCGGCGTACAAAAGGAGGCAACAACTCAAGACCCGCACATGGAGTCGGCACCCACGCGGCGACCCACCCTTCCTAGAGGGCAGTCGAACCCGGGAACCTCCCGGGACGACGTTTGTGAAAGTGCACGCCTGGTAACCGACCTCCGTGTGTCAGCGGCGGCGTCTTCTTCACCGGAGGCGCCGCACGCATGTTCGGGGTTCCGCTTTACGCTCGCACCGTGGCTATGACAGCCGACTTCGCCACCATGGCCGGGCTCGAGGGCGTGCCCGCGGCCTTGGCGGGTGCCCGCGACGCCGTCGATAGCCTGCTGCGCGACCGGGGCCACCGGCGCACGACAGCCACAGTAACCGCGGCGGCCCTGCTCAACGGTGCCAGCGCGAGCGCACGGCTGGAGGGCAGCAGGTCGACGCTGAGCGATCTTCAGGAAGGCAGCGCCGACAAGCTCGCGGTGGCGTCGGCTCGGTTGTCGGCCGAGCTGCTCTCGCTCGTTCCCGTGGTGGTCCGGTCCCCACTGCAAGCCGTGGCGCGCATGCACGCCCTGGCCGCGGCTGGGCTCGTTGACGACGCCGAGCTCGGGCGTCCCCTCCCGCGACCAGGCCTGGCGATCGCCCTGCAGGACCTGGCCCGACGACTGCTCGCGCCGACCGATGCGCCGGCCATCGCTGTTGCCGCCCTGGCCCATGCCGAGGTGATGCGGCTGGCGCCCTTCACCGTAGCCAACGGGTTGGTGGCTCGTGGGCTCGAACGCCTGCTGCTGGTGGCCCGGGGAGTCGACCCTGCCTCGGTCACCGTGCCCGAGGCAGGTCACCTCGCACTCTCCGCCGAGTACGCCGATGCGTTGTCGGCGTACTCCCGAGCTGACCCCGCGGGGCAGCGTCGTTGGCTGTATCACGCGGTCGCTGCCATCACGCGCGGCGTGGAGCTCAGCCCACTCAACCAGTGATCAGGGACGGTCGGAGAGCTGCCCTCGAGGCTTCGCGTACGTCCGACCGGCACCTGAGCGGAGTCTCTCAGGAAGTCACAGACTCGTTGGGTAATCTCGGATGCCATGGACGCCGAGGAGCACCGCACGCGTGCCAACAGCTTCGGGTCGGTCGCGACCGCGTACGCCCAGTACCGACCGGACTACCCGCCAGAGGCCGTCGCCTGGCTCGTCGGCTCCAGCTCGGCCCGGGTGCTGGAGTTGGGTGCCGGCACCGGCAAGCTCACGCGTGCCATGACCGCACTCGGCCACGACGTGGTGGCGACCGATCCCTCGGCCGCGATGCTGATCACCATCAAGAAGACCGTCCCGTCCGCCCACCTCGTGCTAGCGAAGGCCGAGGACATCCCGCTGCGGTCGTCCGAGGTCGATCTCGTGGTCGTCGCGCAGGCCTTCCACTGGTTCAACCAACCGCAAGCGCTGCCTGAGATCGGCCGTGTGCTGCGCCCAGGCGGCGTTTTGTGCCTGGTCTGGAACGTCGCGGACTTCAAGGTCCCCTGGGTGCGGCGGGTCTTCTCGCTGTTCGACTCGATCGCCGAGGCCGATGACCACGGAGACCCGGTCGAGGACTCGGAGCTGTTCGCGACGAGCGACAAGAAGGTCTTCCGCCACTGGCAGCAGTTCCACCGCGACACGCTGATTGGCCTGGTCAGCTCCCAGTCCCGAGTGTCCACCATGCCCGACGTCGATCGCGCCGCCCTGCTCGACGAGGTGGGTGCGATCTACGACAGCTACGGACGCGGTCCCGACGGCATGTTGATGCCGTGGAAGACGCAGTGCTACCGCGCGCGGGTCACCGGCTTGGCGAACTTCAGGCGCGACATCGACGACGACGCCGACGACGGGCTCCTCATCGACTTCAACTGACGCAAGGCCGGCTCGCGATCACTCGTCAGCGGCGCACGCCCGACGGCGTTCGAAGGTCCGCGCCGGCCGTGACGGGCTACCGTTTCGGTGTGGGAAGTGCCCAAACCGCGATTGCCGTCGTGGCCGGTGCCGTGCTCGTCGGTGTCGTGCTCTGGTGGCTGGTCCGCAACCGGCTCGACTTAGGCACCTCATCGGACCGGGCAACGTTTCGGACCTTGCACACGGCAAGCCTTGCCGCACCCCCGCTTCGAGACGGCCTGACCACAGGTGCCGCCGAGAAGTCCCTGCGTTATCTGCGCGCCCTGCTCGGCGCACCGGCGGTCGCTTTGACCGACCTCGTGCAGACGCTGGCCTGGGACGGTGGCGGCGATCACCACCGGCAGACGTCGTACGGACACGCGACCGCGACTTTCGCGTCAGGAAGCACCTCCGTCGACCGCGACTCCTGCCATCGCAGCGACTGCTCGCTTCGCGATGTGATTACGGCCCCGCTGACCGTTGAGGGTGCCGTGGTGGGGACGCTTCAGGTCTACGTTCCCAACGCCAGCGCGGGTCTCATCCGTGCCACCAACGAGGTGGCCAAGTGGGTGTCGAGCCAGCTCGAACTCGCCGAGATGGACCGCTCACGTGCCCGCGTGATGGAGGCCGAGGTCCGAGCGCTGCGGGCGCAGATCTCGCCGCATTTCATCTACAACTCGCTCACTGCCATCGCGTCGTTCGTTCGCACCGACCCGGAGCGCGCTCGCGATCTGCTTCTGGAGTTCGCCGACTTCACTCGGTACTCCTTCCGCCACCATGGCGAGTTCACCACCGTGGCCGAGGAGCTTCGCTCCATCGAGCGCTACCTGGTGCTGGAACGGGCCAGGTTCGGCGATCGACTGCAGGTCGTCCTGCGCGTCGCACCCGAGGCCCTCGGGGCGACGCTGCCGTTCCTGTCCCTGCAGCCGCTGGTGGAGAACGCGATCCGGCACGGCCTGCAGAACAAGCCCGACCTGGGCCAGATCACCATCATCGCCCGCGATGCCGGGCAGGAGGTGCTGATCACGGTCGAGGACGACGGCCTCGGCGAGGATCCGGAGCGAGTTCGCCGCGCGCTGGCCGGGGACTCCACGGTGGACTCGATCGGGCTCGGCAACGTGGACGAGCGGTTGCGCAAGGCATTCGGACCCGACTACGGGCTGGTCGTCGAGACCGCGATCGGCTCCGGCACCAAGGTGAGCGTGCGGGTTCCGAAGTACGCACCAGGGGTGCACGCCTCCCGGCCGACTCCTCACGGTCAAGCAGGTCGGTCGGGTGCGGCCGAATCATCGTGAGGCACACGTACGTGCGTCGCACCACCTCAGCTGTCTGGCCCGCCTGCGCGTCTGCCTGCTGGCCCACCGGACAGGGTGGGCCACCTCGCGCGGGATTCGCGGGGAGCCCGAACAGCGAGTCAAACGACCATCCCTGCGGATCAATCGTCTAGGGTCAAGCGCATGGGCGCCTCACCGCTCAACGTCCTCGTCGTCGACGACGAACTGCCACCCCGCGAAGAGCTCGGCTTCCTGCTCTCCCGTGACGATCGGATCGGTGAGATCACCACAACCGGCTCCGGCGCAGATGCGCTGCGTCGACTGGAGCACGGTGGGTTCGACGCCGTGTTCCTCGACATCGCGATGCCGGGGCTCGACGGGTTGGACGTTGCCCGGCTGCTCGCCCAGTTCAAGGCACCGCCTTCCATCGTCTTCCTCACCGCACACGAGGAGTACGCCGTTGAGGCCTTCGACGTCCACGCCGTCGACTACCTGCTCAAGCCGGTGCGCGAGGAGCGCCTCTTCGAGGCCGTCAGACGCGTTGTCGAGTCGCGCGGACAGTCCGACGATGCGTCCTTCGACGACACGACCATCCCCGTCGAGCTCGGCGGTGTGACGCGATTCGTCCATCGCAGCGAGGTGCTGTACGTGGAGTCGCAGGGTGACTACGCGCGGCTGCACACGTCGTCCGACAGCCACCTAGTGCGGGTGCCGCTTGCCGTGCTGGAGAAGCAGTGGAAGGACGCCGGCTTCACGCGCATCCACCGCCAGCTACTCGTCTGTCTGGGTCACGTCAGCGAGGTGCGTTTCGAGTCGGGTCGATGCTCGGTGCTGGTCGGCGACAGAGTTCTCGCGGTGAGTCGGAGGCACACCCGCGAGCTGCGCGACCTGCTGGTGCGCCGGGCCAGACCGGGCGCCTCTTCATGACCGAAGCCAAGCCACCGCAACAACGGGAGCGGGTAACCAGGCCGGTCGGCGTTACCTCGACGCCACGCCAGATCGAACCGGTTCGCGAGATCGACGAACAGACAAAGGTCGGCGAGATCTACATCCGCTCGCTCATGCGCAGCCAGCTGAGGCTGGCCGTCGTGGTCCTCGTCGCGCTGGCTCTCGGCTTGGGCGGCCTTCCGATCCTGTTCTCCTACGTGCCCTCCGTGACCAACTCCCACCTGTTCGGGGTCCCGATCACCTGGGTCGTCTTGGGCTTCTGCACCTATCCGGTGCTCCTGCTGCTCGCCTGGTTCTACGTTCGGCAGGCCGAGCGCAACGAACGACACTTCACCGACGTGGTCGACCGTCGATGAGCCCGACCATCGGTGTCATCACGATCAGCGTGGTGTCGCTGGCCACGGTGACCATCGGCGCTCTCGGTCTGCGGGTGTCACGCACCACGAGCGACTTCTACGTCGCGTCTCGCTCGGTCGGTCCGGTGCTCAACGCGTCGGCGATCGGCGGGGAGTACCTGTCGGCGGCGTCGTTTCTGGGCATCGCCGGACTGATCCTGGCTCGCGGCACCGACATGTTGTGGTACCCCGTCGGCTGGACGGCGGGCTACCTCGTCCTCCTCGTGCTGGTTGCGGCGCCCCTTCGTCGCTCCGGGGCCTACACGCTGCCGGACTTCGCGCAGTTCCGGCTGGAGTCGCTGCGCGCTCGACACATCTCGAGCCTGTTCGTCGCGCTGATCGGAATCCTCTACCTGATGCCCCAGTTCCAGGGCGCCGGCATCACCTTGCGAGCGCTGACCGGAGCGCCGAAGTGGGTCGGGGCCGTCGTGGTGGCGCTGGTGGTGCTCGTCAACGTGTTGTCAGGTGGGATGCGCAGCATCACATTCGTGCAGGCGTTCCAGTACTGGCTCAAGCTCACCGCGCTGCTCGTTCCGCTTGCGTTCTTCCTGGTGGCCTGGCGTGGCGACGGCTCTCCTGTGGTGGTACATCTCGCCGCCCGGGACTGGGTCCAGCCGTTCACCAGCGACCACGCGCTCTACTCGACGTACTCACTCATCCTGGCGACGTTCCTCGGCACGATGGGCCTGCCCCACGTCGTGGTGCGCTTCTACACCAACCCAGATGGGAAGGCCGCCCGGCGTACGACGGTCGTCGTGCTGGCCTTGTTGAGCTGCTTCTACGTCCTGCCGCCGATCTACGGTGCACTCGGACGCATCTACGCCTTCAACCTCGTCGGCCAGCACCGCACCGACTCGGTTGTGCTCGAGCTGCCCGGGCGCATCCTGGCCGGCCCCGCCGCAGACCTGCTGACCGCCTTGCTGGGGGCGGGCGCCTTTGCTGCGTTCTTGTCCACCTCGTCCGGCCTGACCGTGTCAGTGGCCGGCGTCATCAGCCAGGACCTGCTGAGCAAGTACGTCGACGGCGTGCGCGCGTTCAGGCTCGCCAGTGTCATGGCCGCAGTGATCTCGCTCGGGTTCGCCCTGGCGTCGGCCGGCCTCGCGGTGGCGAATGCCGTCGAACTCGCCTTCGCCGTCGCCGCCTCGACGTTCTGCCCATTGCTGCTGCTCGGCATCTGGTGGCGTCGGCTGACTGCGGTCGGCGCGATCACCGGTCTCGTCGTAGGCGGCACCTTGTCGGGGGGCGCGGTCATCGCCACCCTGCTTGGTGTGACTGCACACGGTTGGCTTGGCGCGCTGCTTGCGCAGCCCGCCGCCTGGACCGTGCCGATCACGTTCGGGTTGATGATCGGGGTCTCGCTCGCGACGACGAGCAGTTCGCCCATCGACGTCACCAAGATCATGGTCCGGCTGCACACCCCCGAGCACATCGACGTGGACCGCGGCAGCTTCCATCCGGAGGGCAGGCAGCCCCCGGTGGCCGTCGTCGACTAGACCGAGGATCGCGCGAGCACCGGGCGGGGCATCACCGTTCGTCGCCGGAAAGCGGCCGCTCAACGGCCTCCGCCCGCCGCAGGGCGACAGACTGCTCCCGTTGGCAGAGTGCTCGCCGCGCCTTGCTACCGGCGAGAGTGCCGGGTTCCTAGCCTGACAAGGTCCGGCGACCGCCGGTCGAGTGCTGCTCTAAGGAGTTGTCATGGCTTCAACCGAAACCGCACCCACACACCTGGCACCCGGCTCTCATTTCGCAGATCCCGCTCCGCTCGGACTGGCGGGGTTCGCGCTCACGACGTTCGTGCTCAGCGTCGTCAACTCGAACATCATCCCCGTCTCCCTCGTGGGTGGAGCGCTCGGTCTCGCTCTCGCCTACGGCGGCATCGCCCAGTTCGCTGCCGGACTGTGGGCGTTCGCCAAGGGCAACACCTTCGGCGCGACGGCCTTCTGCTCCTACGGCGGGTTCTGGATCTCGTTCTGGTGGCTGGCCGAGCACGACCTGGCTGGCCTCGGGCCGGACGGCCACAAGGTGGTCGGCGTCTATCTGCTCGCCTGGGGCATCTTCACGCTGTACATGACGGTCGCAGCCACCCGCGTCAACAGCGCGGTCCTCGCCGTCTTCGTGCTCCTGACGATCACCTACTTCCTGCTAGCCATCGGCTGGTTCGAAACGTCAGCTTTGCCGCCGTCGAACGGCTGGATCTACCTCGGTGGCTACATCGGCATCCTCACCGCGATCGCGGCCTGGTACGCCTCCTTCGCCGGCGTCACGAACTTCACGTTCAAGCGGCAGGTTCTTCCCACCGGTCCGCTCAGCCGCTGACGCGAAGATTCGCGGCGGGCTGTACAAATTGCACAACGAACTGAGTGCGCGGCGGCGAATCTTCGCGCACCATGGTGCGCCTCGAAGACGGCGCCGCGTTGCTGACCTGCTCAAACGCGTTGATTCACACGTTGAAGCGGAACTCGACGACGTCGCCGTCGGACATCACGTAGTCCTTGCCCTCCATGCGAACCCTGCCGGCGGCCTTCGCGGCCGCCATCGAGCCGGCCGCCAGCAGGTCCTCGTAGGAGACGATCTCGGCCTTGATGAAGCCCCGTTGGAAGTCCGTATGGATAACTCCGGCCGCCTCGGGAGCGGTGTCGCCCTTGCGGATGGTCCAAGCTCGCGCCTCCTTGGGCCCCGCAGTCAGAAAGGTCTGCAGTCCTAGCGTGTCGAAACCCACGCGGGCGAGCACGTCGAGACCGGGCTCGTCGACGCCGGTCTCGGCGAGCAACTCACGCGCCTCCTCCTCGTCATCGAGCTCGACGAGCTCCGCCTCGAACTTCGCGTCGAGGAAGATCGCCTCCGAAGGAGTCACCACCTCGCGCATGCGCGCCTTCAGATCTTCGTCAGCCAACTCGTCGGCATCGCAGTTGAAGACATACAAGAAGGGCTTCGCCGTGAGCAGCATCAGCTCCTGCAGCAGGCCCTTGTCGATCGAGGTCGCGATGATGGGAGTGCCGGAATCGAGCGCCTCGTTGGCCTGCCGGGCAGCGTCGAGTGAGGCGAGGTTCTCCTTCTTCAGCCGCGCCTCCTTCTCGAGACGCGGTATGGCCTTCTCGACGGTCTGCAGGTCGGCCAGGATCAACTCGGTAGTGATGGTGGAGATGTCGTCGGCCGGCGACACCTTCCCCTCAACGTGCGACACATCGTCGTCGTGGAAAACCCGGGTGACCTGGCAGATCGTGGCCGCCTCACGGATGTGCGACAAGAACTTGTTGCCGAGGCCCTCACCTTCGGAGGCGCCGCGAACGATCCCGGCGATGTCGACGAACTGCAC
>JBOHDU010000119.1:0-1500 GCA_050700615.1 Nocardioidaceae bacterium | reverse complement strand
GCGGCGACCGGGCGGATCTCGTCGATCACCGGCTCGATCGCCTTCGGCTCGCGAGTCAGGACCCGCCCCACGTCCATCACCATCATGTTCGAGGTGGCCTCCCAGATCGCGTTCAGCGGCGCCTCCCGGTAGTAGCGCGGGCAGGGGTGCTCCTCGATGTACGCGTTCCCGCCTATGGACTGGATGACCTCCTCGGTCACGCTCGACACGCGCCGGCAGTTCCAGAACTTCGCCACCGGCGTCAGCAGCCGGCTCACCAGCCGCTCGGAGACGTCGTCCCGGCAGTCCTCCGCGCGGGCGACCCGGAACCCGAGGTGGGCGGCGCCCGCCCACTCCAGCACGAGGTCGGCGAGCACCGGCGCCTGGGTCGGCAGCTGCGACAGCCGCGACCCGAACGCAGCGCGGTTGTCGTTGTAGTGCAGACCCTGCGACAGCGCGGCCCGCATCAGGCCGGCGGAGCCGATCGCGAAGTCGAGCCGGGTGTACTCGGAGGACGACAGTATGGTGCGCACGCCCCTGCCTTCCTCGCCGACGAGGAGAGCCTGCGCGTCGTGGTACTCGATCTCGGAGGAAGCATTGGCCCTGTTACCGAGCTTGTCCTTCAGCCGGTTGATCTTGATGCCGTTGAGGCTGCCGTCCGGGCGGCGTCGCGGAACGAACAGGCACGACACCCCGCCCTCGGTCTGCGCCACGGTCAGGTAGGCGTCCGACATCGGCGCCGACGCGAACCACTTGTGCCCGTTGACCAGGTACGTCTCACCCGGCCCGCGGCGGGCGGCCGGCCGCGCAACGGTGACGTTGGCCCGCAGATCGGAGCCGCCGTGCTTCTCGGTCATGAAGTAGCCGATCGTGCCGGCGGTCTTCTGCTCGATCGGCACGTCCGCGGGGTCGTAGTCCTCCGCCTCGACCGCCCTCGCCCAAGGCGCGAGCTCGGGCTGACTGCGCAGGATCGGGATCGCTGCGTAGGCCATCCCGATCGGGCACGCGGTGGAGCCGTCGATCTGGTTCCACAGATACGACAGCACCGCACGGGCTGAGTGTGCGCCCGGCTGGTCCGCTGTCCATGCCAGCGAGTGCACTGCCGAGCCGAATCCCAGCGACATCAACTCGTGGTAGGCCGGGTGGAAGTCGACTGCGTACACCTCGTTGCCGAGCCGGTCCAGGCTGCGCAGCTCCGGGACGTAGCGCTGGGCATCGCGCGCGGCCTTCAGCACCCGCGGATCCCACACCCGGGACCCGAGCAACCGTGCCCGCTCCCAGGCCCACGGCGCGTACTGCTCGACGATGTTCGAGGCGACCTTGTCCGTGGTGAAGGCGTTGACGTCGTTGAGGTCCGGGACCAGGTTGTCCGGGATCGGTCGCTGCCTGGCGAAGTCGGTGGTTGCGGCGAAGTCGGCTTTGTCGTCGTGGATCATGTGGTGACTCCTTGCAGTTGCTCGTCCAAGCGAGGTGGTCGGTGGTGGTCGGTCTGCCGGCACGGCCGTGTCAGCCCCCCAGTCC
>JBOHDU010000118.1:0-2166 GCA_050700615.1 Nocardioidaceae bacterium | reverse complement strand
CTGCTGCGCAACCCCTCCGGCCAGATTCTGCTGTGCGAGTTGACCTACAAGAAGTTCTGGGACCTGCCGGGCGGTTGTGTCGACCCGATCGAGCCCCCGGCGGCGGCCGTCGTACGCGAGATCCGCGAAGAGCTCGGCCTCGACGTCAGGGTCGGGGATCTGCTCGTCGTTGACTGGCTGCCGCCCTGGCGCGGATGGGACGACGCGTGCCTGCTTGTGTTCGACCTGGGGGTCCACGAGACACAGGTCACGGCACGGATGCGCTTCGAGGCGCGAGAGATCGCGGCGGTGCACTGGTGCACCCCGGCCGACGCCGAACCGCACATCCCCGACTACCTCAAGACGCTGCTGCCTCAGTTGCTCGCCGCCACGAGCACGCGGTACCTCGAGAACGGCGTGCGGCCGCCTGGTCATGACCACGGGCGGTCGTGACCACGGGACGCGGGCGGCTCGCCGCGACTGCCCGACACCGGATCAGGATGTCGGCTCGCCGAGCGTCGTGCCGTGCCTGCGCTCGTGGCGGGCCTGGCGGTGCCAGCGCTTCACGCTGTAGGCCAGCAGGCTCATCGCGATGAGGCCGGAGACGATGATGCTGATGCCGGTGGGCCAACCACCGAAGGGAAGTGCCGGCCCGAGCGGCCCAACCTCGGGGATCGGGTTGTCCAAGCCCCAGTAGATGCCCACCGCGATCAGGGCGGATGCCCCCAAGGCGCTCATCAGGATCCGCGGGTACGACGCAACGCCGGCCTTCGCTACGTCGAACGCCTTCTGCTTCACCGGCTCGACCCGACGCTCCGCCCAGTCGTACTCCTGCGACAGCACGACGAGCCCGGACAGCAGAAGGAGCAGCCCGGGCCCCGGCAGGACCAAGGCAGCCAGCCCGAGGACGACGAGGGTCCACCCCGCGATGGTCACCCATGTCTTACGCACGCTTGTCCCCCAAGGCCGGGATCGGGTAACTGGCAGCGTACGTCAACGCCGGGAGGCCGACGGGCGGCGCGAAGACAGGGCTCGGGGGCACCCTCCGAGGCCCGGAGACCGGCAAGCACCCAGGCTCTGGTCGCCTGACGGGGCGAAGCACGGCAAGATGACCCTAACGGGGCGGGTGAAGACCGCAGATGTGCATACCGGCTGAAGGGACTGTCATGTCGACGTACGTTTGGGACTTCCACAGGGGCAGCGCCGCGGACAAGGACCTGCTGGGCGGCAAGGGCGCCAATCTCGCCGAGATGACCAACCTCGGCCTTCCCGTGCCTCCCGGGTTCACGATCACGACCGATGCGTGCCGGGCCTACCTGGAGACGGGCGAGGAGCCGCCAGAGCTTCGCGGCGAGATCGACGAGCACCTGGCAGCCCTCGAACGGGAGATGGGGCGTGAGCTGGGGTGGGCCGATGAGCCGTTGCTCGTGTCGGTCCGGTCCGGTGCGAAGTTCTCGATGCCCGGGATGATGGAGACAGTGCTCAACATCGGCCTCAACGACGAGTCGGTCGAGGGTCTGGCCAGGGTTTCGGACAACCCCCGGTTCGCCTGGGACTCCTATCGCCGGCTGCTGTCGATGTTCGGGTCGACGGTTCTGGGTGTCGACCGGGCGAACTTCGACGAGGCGCTTGAGAAGCTGAAGACCGACAAGGGCGTCACGACCGATCTCGACCTGGAGGTCGACGACTTCCAGACCCTCGTCTCGACGTACAAGGACCTCATCACCGAGCACCACGGCGACGGCTTCCCGCAAGACCCGCGTGAGCAGATGTATCAGGCAGTCCGTGCGGTGTTCTCGTCGTGGAACACCGAGCGGGCCAAGGTCTACCGACGCCAGGAGCACATCCCCGAAGACCTCGGCACAGCGGTCAATATCGTCGCCATGGTGTTCGGCAACCTCGGCGACGACTCCGGAACCGGAGTCTGCTTCACCCGCGACCCCGCAAGCGGACATCAGGGCGTCTACGGCGACTACCTGCCCAACGCCCAGGGCGAGGACGTGGTCGCCGGGATCCGCAACACGCTGCCACTGACCGCTCTTGGCGAGCGTGACGCGGCGTCGTACGACGAGCTGCTGAAGATCATGGAGACACTCGAGCGCCACTACAAGGACATGTGTGACATCGAGTTCACCGTCGAGCGAGGCAAGCTCTGGATGCTGCAGACCCGGGTCGGCAAGCGCACCG
>JBOHDU010000117.1:0-6652 GCA_050700615.1 Nocardioidaceae bacterium | reverse complement strand
CCATGATGATCGTCGCCGTGGGCAGTAGGCAGTCGAGAAATTGCACGATCAGGAGCTCGAGACGCTGCCTGCGGAACTGCGGGTCGAGCTCGCGGGTCTCTTGACTGTCGGCGAAGTTCAGGTCGAGGGGTACGCCGAGCAGGGGCAGCCAGGGGATCAGCTGGGGTGCGGTGAATCCGACGCGTGATTGCAGCCGCTCGTACGCCAGGGCAGCCGTCGTTCCGGCGCCGATCCCGAGCAGGTCTCTCAGCAGCAGCCGGAAGGGGTAGTACGGCGTCGAGGACTCGTACTCGTCGCAGCGCGCCGACGTCACCACGAAGTCGTCAGCACCGGAGGTGAGCTCCTGGAGGAGACGCGACTTGCCGATCCCAGGCTCGCCCACGATCTGCACCAGGGAGCCCTTGCCCTGGCGTGCGGCCTCCAGGGCCGCACCAAGCGTGGCCATCTCCGCTTGTCTCCCGACGAGAGGGCTCGTCGTAAGACGCCGCTCCCGCACACCGAGTCGTCGATGCACCGCGACGGCCGAAATCGGCTGCGACTTGCCCTTGACCATGAAGGGCTCGAGGACCTCCTCGTCGAAGAGGGCATCAGAGTGCTCGATCGCGTCGCGTGTCGCCAACATCTGCCCCGGCTTTGCCTTCGCCATCACGCGCGCCGCCAGGTTGATCGCGTCGCCCTTCACCGAGTGGGTGCGTCGATAGAAGGGCCCGAGCTCACCCGCGAAGACGCGGCCTCTGTTGACACCTATCCGAAGCGGAAGAGTGCCAGCACGATCGAGGATCCTGCGACCCGCGCGGAGCAGCCGCTCCTCCTCGTGCCCGGTGCTCCGCGGTGCCCCGGCGGTGAGCATGATCTTGCCGCCGTCGACGCTGATGTCGGACTCGAAGAACGTCACCCCGAGCTCGGCCGTCGACATCGCCACGTTGCGGACGCATTCGTCGATTGCGTCGCCGAGCGCTTCGGCCCCCTGCGTCGCCATGATCGTGTCCGTCCCCGAGAACTCCACGAAGGCGACTGCGATCGGTCGATGCTCGGGTTCACCATGCCCACTGAGGAGATGGGTACGGATGGGCAACGGGATGACACTCCCCAGATCGACATCAGTCCGGCCGCGCACAATCCGGGGGAGGTCGGGCAGGTCGGAGGCCGAGCGCAGCAGGTAACAGCCCGGCTCGAGCTCTCGTCCGACCTGACGGCGTTCCAGGGTCGCCGCGGCATCCGCGCTGATCACGATCTGGCCGGCTCGGGCCAACGCCTCCAGGCGTGCTGTCGTCGTAGCTGCCGGGCCGGCAACGATGAGCTCACGGTGCAGCGCCGGGTCGCCGACGAGGAAGAAGGCGAACTCGCCGCTGTGCACGCCGATCGACATCCGCAAGGTCACTGCGCCGGCGGAGGTGCGCAACCGACCGATGTCGCGCAACCGAGACCGCATCCGGTGAGCGGCCCGACATGCACGCCGGCCATGCTGGTCACCCTGGAAGAACAAGAACACCGCGTCGCCCCCCCACTTGACCAGATCAGACCCATCCTGGATTGCCACCGAGAAGAGCTCGGAGAAGATCATGTCCAGGGTGTCGCTGAGCTCTTCCGCGCCGACCCTGCCCTTTCGGGCCAGTCGCTCTGTGAGGCGAGTGAAGCCGGAGATGTCGGCGTAGAGCAACGTGCCGTCCATGCTGCGGTGCCGCTCGTCTGCGTGGTTCGCGAGCCAGTCGAGGATCAGCCGTGGAACGTAGGGCATCAAGGGCTGGAGTGGCTCATCTTCTCGGGCCACGAAGGTGCTCGCGTCCGTCACGCGCGTCACCGACACGGGCTCAATCTACGCCGTGACGGCCGGTCGGCGTTGGCATTCGGGAAGTCGTTTCCGGTCCCTGGACTACGTGGCCGGAATTCTGTGGTTCTCTCGCCAGGCCGAAGCCCCTGCTGCCTCACATCCGGTTTGTGCCCACTGGCTCCCCTTGGGCTGGCTGTGACGATTTCGGGTCGATGCCCCTACAGGGGTCGCTCGCGTCTACGCTCGGAACCATGCCGCGGGTGTCAGGAGTGCGCTCGGCGGGCCCGATGAGACGTCGGCGGGGGGCGCTGGAGCCACCAGACGCCCCGCTGCTGTCCCGGGACTTCCCCGGCGGTCAGTTCGCTGCCCTCGTCGTGGTGGGCGTTGCGTACTACCTCGGGGCCCGGATCGGGCTGAGCCTGTCACTCGTCGAGCGCAACGTGACGCCCCTGTGGCCGCCTACGGGCATCGCGCTTGCGGCGTACATCCTGCTCGGCAGGTCGGTATGGCCGGCCGTTGCAGTGGCGGCGTTGGCGGTGAACTTGCCGATCAGTGCCGGACTCCTGCCCGCGGCGACCACCTCCGCCGGGAACACACTTGCTCCTCTGGTGGCTGTATCCCTCCTGACGCGGGTGGGGTTCAGGCGGCAGCTGGACCGTCGGTCGGACGCACTCGCGCTGGTGTTCATCGCGGCGCTGGGGAGCATGATCATCAGCGCCACGATCGGGGCCGCGACGCTCCTCGTGTCCGGGCGCATTCACCCTGACGGATTCTTCAGCACCTGGGCGGTCTGGTGGACCGGTGACGCCATGGGAGTCCTCGTGGTGGCGCCTTTCTTGCTGTGCATCCCGCTCTTCTGGGAACAGAGAAGACTCCGGCTCGGGGGGTGGCTCGAGGAGTCGGCGATCCTGATCGTCATTGCTGCTGTGTCGGCATGGGCGGCGCTCGCTGAGTCTCCGGTACTCTTCCTCGCTCTGCCGCTCCTGGGCTGGGCTTCCTGGCGATATCAGCTCCGTGGTGCGGCACCGGCGGCCCTGATCGCGTCGCTCCTGGCGACGTGGGCGGCCGCCAACCCGACCCGGCTCTTCGACCGCGGGTCTTTGCTCCAGACGATGCTCGCGCTCCAGGCCTTCAATGCGTGCGTCGCTCTGACCTCGTTCTTCCTTGCCGCCCTCGTGAGTGAGCGGCTACGGGTCGAAGCGGCCCTCGAGGTGTCCGCAGCCGAGCTCGAAGATCGCGTTCGTCGCCGAACGGCCGACGTGACTGCCGCCAACGCCCGACTGCAGCTGGAGAAGCGGGAGCGGTCGGAGGCGCAGCTGCAGCTCCGCCTCGAGGCGGCGCGCTCGCACCGGGAGCACGAGATCGCCGAGACCTTGCAGCGCAGCCTGCTCCCGAAGCGGATTCCGAGCATCCCCGGCGTAGCGCTGGCCGCGCGATATGTACCGGCCACCTCCGATGTCGAGGTGGGCGGCGACTGGTACGACGTCATACAGCTCGCGAACGGGCTCATCGGGCTGGCCATCGGCGATGTCGCTGGTCACGGACTCCAGGCGGCCGCCACCATGGGCCAGCTTCGGATGGCCCTTCGGGCCTACTCGCTGCAGGACTCGTCACCAGCGGTGGTCGTGGCCGGAGTGCATCGCCTTGCCCGACACCTTCCGCTGCCGGAGATGGCCACGTTGATCTACCTGGTGTTCGATCCCGCCAACGGCGTCATGCGCTTCACCAACGCGGGGCATCCGCCTGCTCTCGTGATCAGCAACGGCACCGGCCGATATCTGGACGATGCATTGTCGCCGCCGCTGGGAGTTACTGCGGACGACCAGTTCGACGAGGGCCGCGTTCAGTTCCCGCACGGCTCGACGCTCCTGCTGTACACCGACGGACTGGTCGAACGGAAGGGGGTGTCCATCCAGGTCGGCCTCGATCGACTGAGCGAACTGGCTGTCACCTACGCCTCGTCGGACGTCGATGAGCTCTGCGATCATCTGCTGTCCTACCTCGGCGAGTCCGACCATGGGGACGACATCGCCGTTCTGGCCATGCGTGCTGCTCAGGCGGACTTAGCTCCGTTGAGCCTGCGGCTGCGCGCCGAGCCCCGGGCGCTCGCAGAGATGCGTCAGGCACTTCGTCTCTGGCTGCGACAGTCCCTCGTCGCTTCGGCCGACGAAGGCGAGATCGTGGTGGCGTGCGGTGAGGCGTGCGCCAACGTCGTCCAACATGCGTATGCCGCTTCGCCTGGACTGATGGAGATCGATGCACTCCGGCTGGGCAACACGGTGGAGGTGACGGTGCGGGATCGGGGCGGATGGCGACCGCCTGCGGATCGCAGCGGCGGATGGGGTGTCTCGCTCATGGAGGCACTCATGGACTCGGTCGTGCTTGAGCGGGGTGTCGACGGCACTACCGTCAAGATGAGCCGCCGGCTCTCGGTAGCGGGCAACCGGTGAGCGAGCTGGCTCGGATCGAGACGCAGGACCGAGGGGTCCTGTTCCTGGTCCAGATCATCGGGGAGATCGACCTTTCCAACGCTCGAGAGGTCATGTACGCCGTCCTTGCGCAGGTACCACACGAGGCCTCGCTGGTCGTCGTCGATCTCAGCGACATCACTTACCTGGACAGCGCCGGGGTGGCGATGATCTTTCGGCTTGCCGAACGCGTGCGGTTCGCGCGTCAGCAGCTGCGGCTCGTCGTCCCAGCCGATGCACCCATCCGGGTCGTGGTCGACCAGACCAACATGAGCAGAGTCATCCCGATCGAAGACACGATCGACGCACAAGATACCGACACCACACCGTGACGCGACATCACCCGGGTGGCCCTAAAGCCAGCCCACGAAGGGCGCCGGGAGCTCACCCCGGGAGGCGCTGGATCATCCCTGCGACTGCGGGAACTCGCCGGTCTCCGATCGGGCGGCCGGCGGTCGCCGGAACACTTCGTGTCCTCGGCTACCGATGGAAGGCCGGCCCGTGTCTGGCCAGCCCGGATCTGGCGACGACCGGTAGCCTGCCGGTGTGCAGCCAGCGTTGGTGCCGATGCCGGCCGGGGTCGCGGCGCGTCCTCACGATGACAGAGGCTTCCCGGTGCTCGCGATCACGCCGTGGCGTGATGGCTCCCCGAACTTCGCTGTGACAAGCCCAGCTCGCATCCTCGTGTGCGCTGTCGAGCGGCGCTGCTCGATCTGCGGACTCGGCCTGGGCAAGGACTCGGTCTGGCGCGTGGTCGCGGCAGACGAGGCGGTGGCGATCGCTGCTGACCCGGTCAACTTCGACAACGCGGCCGGCACGGTGGAACCCCCCGGCCACAGGTTGTGCATGCTGTATGCGGCGGTGGTGTGTCCGTGGCTGGCCCGGCCGAACGCCAGGCGTCGACTGGACGCCGAGGTCGCTGGGCTCGTCATGAAGCGCGGTGCGGCCCGTGGCGCGGTTGGCGAGATCGGCGGTGCGGTTGTGTCGTTCGAGACGTTCGAGTTCAGCGCGGGACGAAGGGTGGAGTTCTGGTATCGCGGGCTGCGTGACTTCTGGCCGCATCAACTCGGTGAGGAGCACCTTGCCCGACTGCGGAACGACATGGCGCACGAGGCGGTTCTCGACGAGCTGAGTCCCCCCTGGCTGCTCGATGACGAGGTGGCGGCCGAGGATCGCGCCGAGCGCTACCTGTAGGACATCAGAACAGGATGTCCTTGGGTGACCGCATCACGGTGAACTGGTCGCCGTAAACGGTGTGCCCAACGGCGTCCGGCAGTGTCGACGGGCCTCCGAACACGTAGACGGCTCGTATCGCTGCCTCGCCGGCGGTCAGCCAGTCCGCCGTGGCGGCCTCGAGGCCGTGTCCCCCCTCGACGACGATCGTCGGTCCCACCATCGTCGCAATCATGGCCTGCTGCCAGTCCGACACCGTGGTGACCCCGACACGGCCCGGCGCGTCGTACAGGGACTCGACGGCGTCGAGGGAGTTCGCGTACGGGTCTGGGCCTCCGATGTCGACGACTCTGAAGTGCCGCTTGCCCGGCCACGAGGTCCGCAGTGCAGCTTGGGCCTGCATCCCGATGGCGTACACAGTGGGTGGGTAGCCGGCGTAGTGCGGCATCTTGTCGATCTTGGCAGCCGTGGCTGCTGGCATAGTCGAGTCGTTGGTGAGGAGCACGGGCGTCGTGGTGCCGACCGAGGAGACGACCGCGGGCAAGTCAGTCCTCGACACCAGGATGTAGGCCTGGAAGCTGCCGCGCGTCGCGATCGCCGCGTCGGCCGCCGCCCTCGCTGGGTTGAAACGCTTGACCTTGAGGCCGAGTCCCTGGAGGGTCGTGGCGACCCTGTCGGGCACCGCACGGCGGGTTCCCACGATGTCGACGGTGTTGTGTGCCCGCATCCACTGTGGGCTCTGGAGCAGCCGGGCGATCTCGTCTCGTACCCGCGGGTCGAGCCGGCCGCCACGTACGAAGAGCAGCGGGCCACCTGCGGCGATCGCTGCGGCCGGTGCTGCAGCAGACGGGTCATCTGCGCTCATGAGCGTGACGTGGTTGGACCAGGACACCCCGAGGCTGCCCGTCTCGGTCAGGGGTACGTCCCGGCCGTCGATGAAGTGCGCGCGAGACACGGCTACGGCTGAGGTGACCGGGTCGGAGCTGGCATAGTCGCCGACGGTTGGCGCGAGCCTGGTGCCCAGGCTCCCGACGCCGGGATGGCGCAGCACGATCCGCACCGGATTACGACCCGGTCGAGCCGGAGTGGTTGCCACCGTCTCCACATCGCGCCGGGTGGAGAACACGAGCCGTCGTCCATCGGGAGACCAGGCCAGGTGGCCGGTGGGGTGAGCTGCCCACGTGATCTGGGTGGGGTCGGGCTTGCCGGTGCGCGCGGGCAGCGGCAGCGTCTGCAGCTC
>JBOHDU010000116.1:0-1999 GCA_050700615.1 Nocardioidaceae bacterium | reverse complement strand
TCCTTGACGAGCTCGGCGCCGATCTTCTCGTACGGCTCCTCGAGCTCGATCTCCTTGGCAATGGACACACCGTCGTTGGTGATCGTCGGTGCGCCCCACTTCTTCTCGAGGACGACGTTGCGGCCCTTGGGACCGAGCGTCACCTTGACGGCGTCGGCGAGGGTGTTCATCCCTCGCTCGAGGCCGCGGCGCGCTTCCTCATTGAACGCAATGATCTTGGGCATGTGACGCGAGTCCTCCCGCGCTTGTCAGTGGAAAGGCCGGTCGGACGACGCCCGCGACGGACGGACCGCTCCGACCGCGGACCCTTCCCGCGGGCGGACCAGCCCTCATCGAGCCGATCGGTTGTCACTCTCAAGGCGAGAGTGCTAAGCCCCATTATTAGCACTCGCCTAGGGCGAGTGCAAACGGCCCGCAGCCGCTGAGCCCGGCGCGTCGATGGCGACCTTGGCGTAGGGGTCCGGCAAGCTGCCGAGGACATCCGCGGCGGCTTCCTTCAGTCGCGGACCGCGATCCGGATCCGCTTGTTGCCCCTGCCCTTCGACTCGGTGCCGGTGACGGCCACCGAGCCGACCTCCGCGGTGCTCAGGACATGGGTGCCGCCGTCGGCCTGCTTGTCGAGCCCGACGATGTCGATGACACGGAGCGGGTCGATCTCATGGGGGATCAGGTTGGCGGCCGTGCGGATCAGGCCAGGGTCGGCGTCGGCCAGCTCGCGTCCGACAAAGGAGACCAGGATCTCGCGCGCTGCCGCGATCTCCTCGTTCATCCGGCTCTCCACCTGCCGGCCCAGGTCGGCCGACATCGCCTCGAAGGGGAAGTCGAGCCGGCCCTTGCCCGGCTCCATGTTGCCGCCGGTGACCGGGATCGCGTACTCGGCCCAGATGACGCCGCACAGGATGTGCAGAGCCGTGTGCGTGCGCATCGTCAGGTGTCGCCGCCCCCAGTCGAGCTCGCCGTGCACATCGGCTCCCACCGCCGGAAGCTCAGGTGCATCGACCCAGTGCCAGATCCGACCGCCCTCTCGCTTGACCTTGGTGACGGTACCCACGGCGTCGTCCCAGCGAAGCAGGCCGACGTCGTGCGGCTGACCTCCCCCGCCGGGGAAGAAGGCGGTGCGTTCGAGGGCCACGCACCCTCGCTCCCGATCGACCTCAGCGATCTCGGCGTCGAACTCTCGTGCGTAGGCATCGACAGCGAACAGCTCGCGGTCGGCAAGGTCCGCAGGCGCCCCGGGTGGAACCCGCCGCCCTGGTACCGCCATGGCTCCCACTCTCGTGCTCTCGATCGCTGGTCGGTATGCAGTGCCTCCTCGACGAGCCTGTCACGGTGGGTACGGCGGAGCCAGGGCGGTCCCGCAACCGGGAGAGAAAAAGAGGCTGGGACGCGGAAACCGCGTCCCAGCCAAACCTCGTCGCACCCACGAGGTACGGATCAGGATACCCGCCGCCCCGGCCGGTTCAAAGGCACCCGGGCAAAGATAGTCCGTTCGGACTACTCCCCGGGAAACGACTCTTCGCGCCTGCCCGCTCGCCGGCCGCCCACCAGCTGGGGTCGGGTCAACCCCCGGCCACGGCCGGGATGACCGAGACCTGGGCACCCTCGCCAACCTGCGTCTCGAGCCCCTCAAGGAAGCGCACGTCGTCGTTGCCGACGTACACGTTCACGAACCTGCGGAGCACGCCCTGCTCATCGACGACTCGGCTCTTGATCCCCGGGTAGTCGCCCTCGAGGGAGTCGAGCACCTCATTCAGCGTGGAGCCCGCGGCGCTGACCTCGGACTCGCCGCCGGTGTAAGTGCGCAAGATCGTGGGGATGCGGACTCGAACGCTCATCGGGCTCCTTCCCGTGGTGCATCTCTCGAATCATCGCCGGCTGCGGTTGCTGCTCAGGCGAATGCGTCGTCGGGCGGCCACCGTGGCCGGCCGGCCGGCCTGGCATGGCTCGTTCACCCAGGCCACCGTAGCGAAGGACTACCCCGGAGGACGCAGACGGGACC
>JBOHDU010000115.1:0-6067 GCA_050700615.1 Nocardioidaceae bacterium | reverse complement strand
GTCACGGCCTGAGGTGCCGGGCGATGATCGAGCGCTGCACCTCGGTTGCACCCTCGTAGATTCGCGGCGCCCGCACCTCCCGGTACAGGTGCTCAAGCAGGTGACCCCGCTGGAGTGCGCGAGCGCCGTGAATCTGGATCGCCGCATCCACCACCAGCTGCGCAGTCTCGGTCGCGATCAGCTTGGCCATCGCCGAGCTGACCGAGATGCCGTCACGGCCCTCGTCGTAGGCCGCCCCCGCGCGGTACACCATCATTCGCGCCGCCTCCACCTGGGTCGCCATCTCGGCTAACCGGTGGCCGACCGACTGCATCTCCAGAAGGGGCGCGCCGAATGCCTCCCGCGAGCCCGCATACTGTACGGCCGCATCGAGCGCGCACTGCGCCATGCCGACGGCGAACGCACCCACGCTGGGCCGGAACAGGTCAAGGGTGCGCATCGCCACGGCAAACCCCTTGTCCGGCCGGCCCAGCAGGTCGTCGACCGACACCCGCACACCGTCGAACACGAGCCGGCCGATCGGATGCGGCGACAGCATCTCGAGCCGCTCACCCGACAGACCCTCCCGATCGGCCGGTACGACGAAGGCCGTCACCCCTCGTGAGCCGGCACCGTCAGTGGTCCGCGCGAAGACGGAGTAGAAGTCGGCCTCGGGCGCATTCGAGATCCACATCTTCTCACCGCTGAGCCGCCACCCGACCCCGTCGGCCCGGGCAGCCAGACGCAGAGCTCCCGCGTCCGACCCCGCTTCGGGCTCGGACAGGGCGTACGCCGCGACTGCCTCGCCCCGGGCCACGGCTGGGACCCAGCGTTCGACCTGTTCGGGCGTGCCCGCCAGCACGATCGGGTAGGTGCCCAGCCCCTGGAGGGCCAACGCCGTCTCGGCCTCTGTCGACACCGTTGCCAGAGCCTCGCGCAGCAGGCACAGCTCAAGTGCCGTCGCCTTCCTCCGACCCGACTCTCCCCCAGCCACCGACGCGGAGCGCAGCGAGTCCTGGCTGCTACCGACATCCGGGAACAGCCGGGCAAGGAGTCCCAGCTCACCCAGCTTCTTCACCAGGGCGCGGTTGACCCTGCCTTCCTGGCCACGCGCAACGACGGGCAGCAGCCGCTCGCGGGCCAGCGCCTCTACCGACCGGACGAGCTCTCGCTGATCGGTCGTGAGCTCCCAGCTCATCGGTGCCGCCGTCCTCGAGCGTCACCTGGGCATTGACTCATCGACCGGACCACTCGGGTGGCCGCTTCGCGTTGAAGGCGGCGTGGAACTCTCGATAGTCCTCGCCCTTCATCAGGAGCGCCTGCGTCATCGCCTCCAGCTCGACCGCGCCCGCGAGTCCCATGTCGAGCTCACGCGTGACCAGCCGCTTCGTCGCGGAGAATCCTTGCCACGCGCCCTGGGCCAGTCGTTGCGCGAGTGCATCGACTGCGGCGTCGAGCCGGTCGTCGTCGACGAGCTCGGTCACCAGCCCCCATTGCTCGGCCTGCTCGGCGCCCAGCGAGTCACCGAGCATGAGCAACTGCGTCGCGCGGCCCAGCCCGACGAGCCGCGGTAGCAGGTACGCCGCGCCCATGTCGGCGCCGGCGAGTCCCACCTTCGTGAACAGGAAGGCGAACTTCGCCGATCGAGCCATCACCCGAAAGTCGCTGGCCAGCGCCAACACCGACCCGGCGCCGGCCGCGGTGCCGTGCACGGCAGCAACGATCGGCACCGGCGACTCCCGCATCGATCGCACCACCTCGCCGGTCATCGTGGTGAAGGCGAGCAGCTCGTCGGGTCGCATCTTCAGCGTCTCGCCGATGATCTCGTTGACATCGCCACCGGAGCAGAACGCCCGGCCCTCGCCACGCAGCACGACCACGCGGGTGTCTGCACGGTGCGGAAGCTCGGCGAGGAAGTCCCGCAGGTCGGCATACGTCTCGAACGTGAGGGCATTGAGCTTCTCTGGCCGGTTGAAGCTGACCGTAGCGATGCCGTCGGCACGACGCACGTCGAAGTTCTCCCAGTCCTGCGTGAACGGTGCCGACCCCCGGAACGGGCTCATCTGGACTGACCTCCTCCGGCCCGATGCCCGGGCCACCGCTCACAGCGTAAACCGTCGATGACCTGTCGAGATCTTGACGGTCGTTGCAGCGGCAACATATCTTGGTCGGACCATCACCGCAATCGGGGGAAGGCCCGGGTTGCCCGGACCGGGCGTGACCGGGAAGGAGCACCGATGCGGATCGCCGTCGTCGGCGGAGGGCCCGGCGGGTTGTATTTCGCGGCGTTGGCCAAGCAGCTCCAGCCACGGCATGAGATCACCGTCTGGGAGCGCAACGCGGCCGACGACACGTTCGGTTTCGGGGTTGTCTTCTCCGACGAGACGCTGGGTGGCATCGAGCTTGCCGACCCGGCGATCCACGCGAAGATGCAAGCCGAGTTCGCCCGCTGGGACGACATCGACGTGCACTTCAAGGACGAGGTGATCACCAGTGGTGGGCATGCCTTCGCTGCGATGAGTCGCCAACGGCTGCTCGAGATCCTGCAGGAGCGCTGTAAGCAGCTCGGGGTGGTCGTCCACTTCCTCACGGCGGCTCCGAGCATCGAGGAGCTGGCCGCCGACCACGACCTCGTGGTCGCGGCCGACGGCGTCAACTCGCGGGTCCGGGACCAGTACGCCAAGACGTTCCGTCCGACCCTGGACGTGCGCCAGTGCCGCTACATGTGGCTCGGTACGGACAGGGTGTTCGACGCGTTCACGTTCCACGTCAAGCAGACCCCGCACGGCGTGATGCAGATCCACGGCTACCCATACGACGCCCACGGCAGCACGTTCGTCGTCGAGATGCACGACCACGTCTGGGCCCGCGCCGGGTTCCAGGAGCTCGCGGACTCGTTCGCCCGCGGTGGTCCAAGCCCTGGTGAGTCCGACGAGGAGTCGATAGGGCGCCTCCGCGAGCTGTTCTCCGACGTTCTCGACGGGCACAAGGTGATGGCCAACAACTCGCGCTGGATCAGCTTCACCACGGTCGGCAACGAGTCCTGGCGACACGGCAACGTCGTCCTGCTCGGAGACGCGGCGCACACGGCGCACTTCTCGATCGGAAGCGGCACCAAGCTGGCTATGGAGGACGCCCTCGCCCTGGCGGCCTGCGTGCACGAGCACCACGACCTCATCGAAGCACTGGATTCCTATGAGCGGGAGCGGAAGCCGGTCGTGATGTCGACCCAGCGCGCCGCGCAGGCCAGCCTGGAGTGGTTCGAGAACCTTGGCCAGTACATCGACCAGGAGCCGCTGCAGTTCGCGTTCAACATCATGACGAGAAGCCGACGCGTCACCTACGACAACCTCAAGGTGCGAGACCCCGAGTTCGTGAGCCGGCTCGACCGATGGTTCGCCGAGCACGTGAAGCGCGCCGGGCACGGTGCCGGCGACGTGGCGCCGCCCATGTTCCAACCGTTCCGGATACGTGACCTGACTCTGACCAACCGCGTCATCGTGTCAGCCATGGACATGTACTGCTCGGTCGACGGCCTCGTCGGCGACTTCCACTTCACGCACCTCACCGGCAAGGCACTCGGGGGGGCGGGCCTGGTGATGACCGAGATGGTGTGCGTGTCCCCGGAAGGTCGGATCACCCCCGGCTGCGCCGGTATTTACACAGCGGAGCAGGTCGCGGCCTTCCGGCGCATCACCGACTTCGTCCATGCCGAGACCGACGCCAAGATCGGCATCCAGATCGGTCACTCCGGCCGCAAGGGATCCACCAAGCTGATGTGGGAGGGCATCGACGAGCCCCTGCCGGAGGGCAACTGGCAGGTGGTCGCGCCATCGGCGCTCGCCTACCAGCCCGGCGTCAACCAGGTGCCGCACGCGCTCTCGATCGACGAGATGGAGCAGATCAAGCAGGAGTTCGTCGACGCCGCCCGGCGTGCGGTGGCCGCGGGGTTCGATCTGTTAGAGCTGCACTGCGCCCACGGCTACCTTCTGTCGAGCTTCATCTCTCCCGTCACCAACAAGCGCACCGATGACTACGGCGGGTCGTTCGACAACCGGCTGCGTTACCCGCTCGAAGTCTTCGCGGCGATGCGTGTGGTCTGGCCCGCGGCCCTTCCGATGACCGTGCGGATCTCGGCAACAGACTGGGTCAAGGGAGGTGTCGACGCCGAAGAGGCGGTCCGGATCGCCGACGCGTTCCAGCAGGTCGGTGCCGACGCGCTCGACGTCTCCAGCGGCCAGGTCACCCCCGACGAGCAGCCAGCGTTTGGCCGGTCGTACCAGACCCCGTTCGCCGACACGATCCGCAACCGGCTCGGGGTTCCCACGATCGCGGTCGGTGTCATCTCGTCGTACGACGACGTCAACTCGATAGTGCTGGCCGGCCGGGCCGACCTGTGCGCCCTGGGGCGAGTGCACCTGTACGACCCGAACTGGACCCTCCATGCGGCGGTCGAGCAGGACTACGACGGACCGGGAGCCCGCTGGCCACTGCCCTGGCGGGCCGGTCGACGCAAGCCGCAGACCGGACGCACCGACGGCCCCAAGCCTCGGCTGCACCTGATCCGCGAAGGCGAGGGCGGCACCCGACACCGCCGCTGGAACCCCTGACCGCCGGGAAGGTCACGGCTGCTCGAAGTCGGGCCTGGCGACCGGCCAAGGGCGCACCCACCTGTCGGCGATCGCGCCGAACTCCTCGAAACGCTTCTGCCCGGCCTCGCCGAGAGCGTTGGCGACCGACGTCATCAGCGTCTCGACCAGCGCCCAGGTCGGGGTCAGGATCTCGAACGGCGAGGGCCCGATCACCTGTGCCGGAAGCGTGGCACTGGCGATCTCGGCCACCGGCGACAGCCAGGCGTCGGTGAACAGAACGATTCGCGCGCCGGCGTCGCGCACCGAGTGGGCGAACGACAAGTTGTCCCGCTCGTAGCGTCGGAAGTCGAACACCACGACGACGTCCTTGGCCGCGACGTCGGCGATCGTCGTCGCCCGCTCGCTCGCGATCGGCGGGATCGAGCGCACACCGGGCCGGAACTCCCGGAGCAAGGCGGCCAGGTAGTCGGCAAGCAGGTGGCTGAACCAGCCTCCTACCGTGATCACCCGCCGCTTGTTGTCGGACAGCAGGGCCGTCGCCCGCTCGAAGTCGACCTGCGACAGCGCCTGTACGGTCGCCACCACGGCCTCGCTGAGCGCACTTCCGGTCTCCGTGAGGAGATCGTCGGAACCCGGCCGAACGTGGTGCTGGCGGTAGACCTCGACCGGCGACATCACCCGGGCGGCGATGTCCTCGTGCATAGCCTGCTGGAAAGCCGCGTAGTTCTCGTAGCCGAGGCGCTGCACGAAACGGCTCACGGTGGGCCCGCTGACACCGGCTCGCCGGGCCAGCCGCGAGGTGGACTCCAGCCCGACCGTCGGCGGCCCCGCGAGCAGCGAACGAGCCACCCGGCGCTCGCTGGGACTGAACTCGTTGATGCGTTGGCGGATCAGGTCAGAGACCCGCGGTGACGGCTTACGCCCGGTATCGGACATGGCCGACCTCCTCGTAACCGAATTGATGCAATCCATTCAGTTTGTGATCTTGACACTCAATTCTGAACCATGTTGTACTTCCGCACATGCTATCGGCCGAAGCGGCAGGGTCGCGCAGCGAAAACGTGCTCAGCCCCGGGCTGAAGGCATCGCTCATCGCCGCGGCCGACCGGTTCGGTACCCCTGTCTACGTCATCGATATCGCGACCGTCACGGCAGCGGCCGAGATGATCGAGACCGCCTTCCCACGGCCATGGCTCTGGCAGTACTCGCTGAAGGCCAATGACCTGCCCGCGATCCCCGCGCTGCTTGCGCACCGCGGCTGGGGCGCGAACGTCGTCTCGCTCGGCGAGTGGCGGCATGCCCGTGCCGCCCGGGTCACCGATGCCACACTCACGTTCGAGGGCATCGGCAAGACCGACGCCGAGCTCGAGTACGCCGTGCGGCAGACCGCAGCCGGCGCGCCTCCGCGATGGTTGGCGATCGAGTCTCCTGATGAGGCACGTCGCCTCCAGGAACTCAGCGACAAGCACGGGCTGGGCAGCTCCGGCCGTCCCTCG
>JBOHDU010000114.1:0-10074 GCA_050700615.1 Nocardioidaceae bacterium | reverse complement strand
GCCGTGATCTCCTGGCCGGTCTCAGGATCGGTCCCGACTACTCGTGGCAGTGTCAGCAGCTGCAGTGCCTGCTCGAGGTCGACGCTGTCGAGCGACATCGTCTTGAACAACGAGGACGTGCGAGGCTTGGCTGCCTTTGGTGCATCATCCTCGAGCACCTCGGTCACGTAGGGACCGTATCGGCCGTTCTTGGCCAGGACTACTCGTCCGCTGCCGGGGTCGATCCCCAGCTCTCGCTGGGCACCGGCGGGATGGGCGAGAAGCTCCTTGGCGGCCACCTCGGTGAGCTCGTCGGGAGGCAGGTCCTCGGGCACGTTCGCCCGGTTGCCATCGGCGTCCTCGACGTAGGGGCCATAGCGCCCGACCCGCAGGTTGATGCCGGAGCCGAGGTGCACGGTCGACAGCTCCCTGGCGTCGATCTCGCCGAGCTCGGCGACAATGCTCTTCAGGCCCTCCAGATCCGCGCGGCCGAAGTAGAACTCGGCCAGCTCGCTCGCCGAGTCGCGACGGCCGGCGGCGATCTCATCGAGCACGTCTTCCATGCCGGCGGTGAAGTTGTAGTCCACCAGCCGCGCGAAGTGCCGCTCGAGCAGCCGCACCACGGAGAAGGCCAGCCAGGAGGGAACCAACGCAGTCCCCTTCTTGTAGACGTAGCCCCGGTTGAGGATGGTGCCGAGGATCGAGGCGTACGTCGACGGGCGACCGATCTCGCGCTCTTCGAGCTCACGGACCAGCGTCGCCTCGGTATAGCGGGCCGGCGGGCGCGTCTCGTGCCCGGCCGGGGCCAGGTCGACCGCGGTCAGTGGGTCATCCTCGGCGACGTCAGGCAGCCGCGTCTCGCGATCGTCGCGCTCGGTCTCGGGGTCGTCGGCCCCCTCGACGTACGCCTTGAGGAAGCCGTGGAACGTGAGGACCCGACCGCTGGCCGAGAACTCGCAGCGCTCCCCCGACGCAGCGGTCGAGCCGATCCGCATCGAGACGGATCGACCTTCGGCGTCGCGCATCTGCGACGCGACGGTGCGCATCCAGATGAGCTCGTAGAGCCGGAACTCGTCATGGGTCAGCCCGGTCTGAGCCGGGGTCCGGAACTGCTCGCCGGCCGGCCTGATCGCCTCGTGCGCCTCCTGCGCGTTCTTGACCTTGCTCTGGTAGGTCCGGGGTGATTCGGGCAGGTACTCCGACCCGAACAGCTCACGGACCTGCCTACGGGCCGCCGCGACAGCAGTCCCCGACAACGTGATGGAATCGGTCCTCATATAGGTGATGAAGCCGTTCTCGTAGAGCCGCTGGGCAACCTGCATGGTTCGCGCCGCCCCGAAACCGAGCTTGCGCGACGCCTCCTGCTGCATGGTCGTGGTGCGGAACGGCGCGTAGGGAGATCGCCGATACGGCCTGGAGTCGACCGAGCGCACCGCGAACGCCTGATCGCGGAGATCGGCTGCCAGCCGGACCGCCCGTGATTCGTCGAACTGGATAACACCCGACGCGCTCTTCAGCTCACCGTTCGACCCGAAGTCCCGGCCCTGGGCGATACGCGTCCCGTCAAGGCTGAGGAGCTTGGCCGGGAAGGTGCGCGGGGTCTTCTCCCTCCCCGCGTCGAACGTCGCCTCGAGATCCCAGTAGGCCGCCGAGCGGAATGCGATCCGCTCACGCTCCCGGTCGACGACCAGCCTGGTCGCGACAGACTGCACGCGTCCTGCAGAGATCCCGCTCTTGACCTTCTTCCACAGCACCGGCGAGATCTCGTAGCCGTAGAGACGGTCGAGGATCCGGCGAGCCTCCTGAGCCTCGACCAGGTCGGAGTCGATATCGCGCGGGTTCGAGACAGCGGCCGCGATGGCCTCCGGCGTGATCTCATGAAAGACCATCCGGCGCACGGGGACCCGCGGCTTGAGCTCGTCGAGCAGGTGCCAGGCGATCGCCTCGCCCTCGCGGTCCTCGTCGGTAGCGAGGTAGACCTCGTCGGCGTCCTTGAGCAGCGACCGCAGCTTGCTGATCTGCTTCTTCTTGTCGGCGGGGACCACATAGATGGGCTTGAACCCGTCGTCGACGTTGACGCCCAGACGGGCCCAAGGCTCGCCCTTGAGCTTGGCCGGTACCTCGCTGGCGTTGTTGGGCAGGTCCCGGATGTGTCCGATCGAGGACTCCACGACATAGCCGTTGCCGAGGAACCCCGAAATCGTGCGTGCCTTCGCGGGCGACTCCACGATGACGAGCTTGTGTCCGTCGCGTGCCACTCTGCTGCTCCTACCCCGAGACAGTTTGCCGAGCTCGATATCTGCCGTAGAACGGTAACCCCCCGCTCAAATCACGCCCGCGTCGGTGGTCGGGCACCGGGCCTCCTTCCGGAGCCCGAACCGAGTACGGGGCACCCGGGAGAGCGAAAGATGTTCAGCTGGCGGGCTCGTCGTCGACCATCGACTCGTCGAACGTCGCCTTCCAGGCCTGCGGCGAGGCCAGCTCCGGCAAGGCGGCCTTGTACTGCTCGACCAGGTGCGGCCACTCCTTGGCAAGCTGGGCGTGCAGTGTGATCGACCGGGCCAGCAGAGACCGGAAGAGCTGAGGGTTGCGCTTGTACCAGGCCGCGGCCGTACCGTCGGCCGACGAGACGAGCGCGGAGTCGAACTGCGCCAGCAGCCACCACTTGAGGTCGAGGTGGGCGACGTTCGCCTCGGGATGCGCACGCGCGAGGTCACGGATCGGCATCACCTGACGGCCGGCGCCGACGGCCATCGCCCGGGCCCGGTCGAGCTTGGTTCGCGGTGCCGTCGGCTCCTTGCCCTTGCGTGGCGGCTTGTGGCGCTTGGCCTCCGGGAACGCGTCGAGGTCCGGCAAAGACCGGGAGTCGTCGTACTGCTGGCGCATCTCCAGGAGCTCGGGCAGGCGCTTCAACACGTCCCGGTGCATGCGTTGCGGTCCCTCGAGGATGTCCTGGATCGCCAGCAGGCCCATTTCGGCGGGACCGTACTGCATGGAGAACAGATGCTTGATCTGCGTCTCGAAGCTCTCGCGCACCAACCTGCCGCCGCGGTCGTACGGCGAGTGCAGCAAGGCGGCGATGATGCGGTTGCGACGATGGAAGTAGGCCTGCCAGTCGATCGTGTCGTCCTTCTCGTGCCACGGCACGTGCCAGACGGCAACCCCCGGCATCGTCACTGTGGGATATCCCGCCTGACGGGCCCTCAGCCCGAACTCCGCGTCGTCCCACTTGAGGAACATCGGGAGCGACAGGCCGATCTCCTTGATGACCTTCGTCGGGATCAGGCACATCCACCAGCCGTTGTAGTCGACGTCGATGCGCCGGTGCAGCCACTGGGTGGAGCGCAACGACTTCTTGGCGAAGTTGTGCCCGTGGTACGTGTTTGGTGCGGCGCCCCAGAACCACTTGTATTTGGCGACCGTCTCGCCGTACGCGTGCAGGACGGACCGGTCGTAAAGGCTGAACATCTGACCACCGACGATGGTCGGTGCCTTGGCGAGGTCGGCGAGCGCCACCGCTCGCAGGATTCCCTCGGGCTCGCAGACGACGTCGTCGTCCAGCAGCAGGATGTAGTCGGAGTCGCCCTTGTCGGTCGCTTCGTTCATCGCCCTCGAGAATCCGCCCGAGCCGCCGATGTTGCCCTGCTCGATCAGCCGCAGCTTCGGGCCGAGCTCCTTGGCGGTCGCGGCGTACAGCTCGTGGTCGGCGACGCGGTTGGTGCCCTGGTCGATGACGAGGATCTCGTCGAGGATGTCGAGGACGGCAGGCTCACCGGAGAGCTTGACGAGCTGGTCGACGCAGAAGTCGGGTCGGTTCATCGTGGTGATGCCGATGGACAGCTTCCCGGACCGGACGTGGTCGGTCTCGAAGCTCCACGCCGCGTCCTGCAAGGTGAACGGCCGGTCGCCGGCCTCGATGTCGAACCAGTACCAACCGCCGTCGATGAAGGGCTTCAGCGGCAGGTCGAACTCGACCGACTGCGGCTGGTCGGAGTCGATCACCATCGCCTCCGACCTCTGGACGTGGCCCTTGGACGTCGAGCGGTAGACGAGGATTCTGCCCTGACCCTTCAGGGTGGCGGTCAGCCGCACGGTCTCCAGCGAGGTCCAGCGGCGCCAGTAGCTGGCCGGAAAAGCGTTGAAGTACGTGCCGAACGTGATGCGACGCTCGGGCAGTGCAGTGGCTCCGTCAGGGGTGATCTTCCCGAAGCCACTCATGCCCTGGTCGGCGGAGCCAGCGAGCTTGAGCTTCTCGGTCGGCTCCTCGTCCTCGGCCGCCCCGGACTGGCGGGAGGGCGTGCCCCCCGCGCTGAACGTCGAAAGACCGCTGGCATAAAGCGGTTGTACGTCGAGCTCCTGGTCGGGGCGGAGGATCGTCCGCTGCACGACCCGGAAAGCCGGGCGCTCAACCGCCGATGCACTGTCGCTCCGTGCGCCGGAGACGGCTGACTCAGTCAAGATGGATCCTCGGGTGGCTCGGATGGGTCGACGCGCTCACGGTACCAGCCGGACCCCCTGACACCCCGAATCGTGAGCCCGCCCCCCTACCATGATCAGGTGCCGACGAGCGCAACGACGACGTACCTCCACATCGGGCCGCCGAAGACCGGCACGACCTACTTGCAAGACGTGTTGTGGCGTAACAAGAAGGCCCTGCGGCGGCATGGCTACCACGTTCCCGGCTCACAGATGGACCACTTCCAGGCGGCGCTCGACCTGCGCGAGATGGCATTCGGGGGCTACGACGACCCGCGCACTCGGGGAGCATGGGACCGCATCGTCGCATCCGCGCACGACTCCCGCCACGACAAGCTGATCGTGACCCACGAACTGCTCGCGGGCGCCACCGTAGAGCAGATTCGGAGGGCGGTCGACAGTCTGGCACCCGCCACCGTGGAGGTCGTCTACGGTGCGCGCGACCTCGGGCGTCAGCTCCCGGGAATGTGGCAGGAGAACCTGAAGAACGCCAGCGCTCGACCATTCCGGAAGATGCTGTCCACGACCCTGGCGGTGGAGCGACCGTCGAGCCTTCCCAACGGCTTCTGGCGGTCCCAGGATCCGGTGGGGGTCCTCGAGCGGTGGGCGAGTGCGGTTCCCCCCGCCCGGATCCACGTGGTCACTGTTCCGCAGCGAGGTGCCCCGCGCGAGGAGCTCTGGTCGCGATTCTGTGCTGCTGTCGGGGTGCGCAACGAGGGTTTCGACCTCGACGTGCGGCGCCCCAACCGGTCACTGGGCATCGTCGATGCCGAGGTGCTTCGGCGGCTCAACAAACACCTTGCGGACGCCCTGGAATGGCCGGACTACGAGCGACTCGTCAAGCACGTTTTCAACCAGCGGGCTAACCGTACGGAGCATCCGCCGCCGATCCTGGTGCCGCGAAGACATCGTGAGGCCGTGCTGGCACAGTCGCGCCGGATCGCCACCAGCCTCGCGACATCGGGCTACGACATCGTCGGAAGCCTAGGTGAGCTGACCCCGGGCGACGATGCCTTCGGACCGAACCCGGCCAAGCCCGTTAGAGTGGCGGACGCCGCGGCGGAACTGCTGGCCTCCTTCGTCGTCGAGAAGGCGGGCAACGCCCGCGGGATCTGCGGTGACCGGGCCCGGGCCCTGCTGGCTTCGTTGAGGAGATGATGCGCGTGAGCTCTGACCCACCCACCAAGCGAGTCTTCTTTCACATCGGCGCCCCGAAAACGGGAACCACCTATCTGCAAAGCATCCTGCGCAAGAACAAGGGGGGGCTCGCGCGGGCGGGGGTTCTCTACCCCTACGAGTCCATCTCCGAGTCGTTCGACTCGATGATCGACTTCCGCAAGACGGGGTGGGCCGGGAAGCCGGCCAGCCGGTACGACGGCGCCTGGGAGAACATCGCGGCTAGGATCCGCAGCTGGCACGGCCACACTGTGATCGTGTCGCACGAGCTGCTCTGCAGCACGGCACTTCCGCAGATCAAGGCCGGGCTGGCTGCTGTACAACCGGCCGAGATCCACGTGATCTTCAGTGCCCGAGACTTCGGACGTGCGCTCGTCTCGGACTGGCAGGAGCAGATCAAGCACAAGCACACGGTGACCCTCGAACGCTTCGTGGACGATCTGGTCTCCCTGGGTCTGGACGCACCCGAGCCGTTCGGTGAGTACTTCTGGGGCATGCACGATGCGGCGTACGTGCTGGATCACTGGTCGAAGGCCGTCCCGAAGGAGAACCTGCACGTCGTGACGGTGCCGGCACCCGGTGGGCCGAAGACTGCGTTGTGGGAGCGCTTCGCCGCTATCACCGGAATCGATGCCGGCGGCTACGACACCGAGGCGGATCGCACGAACTCGTCCCTGGGTGTGGTCGAGACCGAGCTGGTGCGGCGGATCAACCTCGGCGTGCAAAGGATGGCGAGCGAGGTCTACGACCCGCTGGTACGGCTCTACCTGGCAGAAGAGGTCCTCGGGAGGCGCTCGCCGCACATCTGTCTGCCACCACAGCACTACGACTGGGTCGTGAAGCGTTCGCGACAGCTCGTCGAAGAGATCGCCCTGGCGGGCTACCCGATCGAGGGCGACCTCGAGGATCTCATGCCGGTGCGGGAGTACCACTCCGACTACATCTCGCCGACCGATCTCGACGACGGGGACCTCGGACACAGCGCGATCATCGCGGCCACGGGGATGCTCCGGCGAGCCGCTGCTACGCACCGTCGCAGCCTCAGGCTCGAAGGCGACCCGCGGCTGCCCCCCGCGTCGTGGCGCAGTCGCATCCGGCGGGCTCTCGGCAGGCTGCGCCGCGAGGTTCGACGCGTCCCAGGCTCCGTCGCGTCGAGGCGCCGACGACCCTGACGAGGACACGTCCGGGGTCGTACCCGGGGTTCGAGCTAGTGCAGTTCGCCATTGGCGCGTCGGCGCTCGAACTCTCGTTGACAGAAGATGTCGATGACGTCGATGGCGGCTTCCAGCAGCTCGTGTTCGGTGACCTCGGGTACGCCGCCAGTGCGCGACAGCAATGATCCCTTGCGAGTGTTGGGAACCAGATCGCGAAGGTCACCGGACACATCGAAGCCGGCGGCTGCCACGTCGGCGACCATCGCCTCGGCCCTGACAACGAAGAAGCGCTGCTGCCGCGGGCTGAGCCGAACCTGCTCCGCCTCGGGAGCAGCGAGTGCGAACGAGTGCCGAAGCTCGACCCCGATGACGTCGCGATAGCGCGGCCAGGTGAGCTTCTTGCCGTAGCGCTGGTTGTAGTGCCGGAGCAGCTCGGCCTGCGTCCGGTTGAGAGAGGTGTTGGGCTGCAGCGAGACGTCGGGCTCGACGTCGTCGAGCACCAGGCCGAGTACCGCCAGGAACCGCTCGAGCAGCACCTCGTTGGCAGAACCGGCCGGTGGCGTGGTCACGACGTGCACATGGCGGGGGTCGAGCGAGCTCCCCCAGCGCCGCAAGGCGTTCATGATGTCCTGCGCCCGCCAGAACGCTCGGTAGCCGCGTGCGCCGGGCTCGCCGGTGACGGCGGTCAGGAACTCGTCGAGACTCTCCAGGTACTGGTTCTTGACCCGCTCCTGCCAGACGGCCGGGACCTGCCGCACCAGGTCTCGCGCCGTGTAGACGACGTGGACCTCCCCGTCGATCTGGGCCATCACCTTGGCGACATGCTCCTCTTTGGCGAAGACCAGGTGCTCGCTCGAGATGACGACCATCCGGCCGGGCCACGCGTTGACCTGGTTCATCAGGCTCTTCCACTCACCGTCGAGCGCGGCCACTCGGGCTCGTTGGGTGGGCCGCCGAAGGTCCCAGGCCGCACGATGATGCGCGCCCAGAGCTCCCTCGGGATAGAACACACCGCGCTCGGCCAGGGCCGCCCGGTTCTGGTCCAAGACGTCCTGCAGGTACGTCGTCCCGGTCTTCGGCGCGCCGATGTGCACATAGACCTGCCGCACGATCAGCGTCCTTCGGGCAACCGCGCGGTCAACCCCTGGCGGATCCGTCGCGACCACAGGCGGGCTCGGCGGACGGCCAGCGGCAGGCGCGAAGTTGCGGCCGGCGTTGTCGGCGTCGCAGGTGGCGGGCGCAGCAGCTCCGCGGCCAGCACCTCCACGGCCGTGTCGATCAGCTGCTCCTGGGTGAGGGTTTCGGGTGTGCCGCCAGCCCGCAGCTCCAGCACCGGGGTGAGCTCCTCCAGATCGCCGACCACGGGGTAGTGAGCCAGGGTGAGGAGCTCCAGCATGTCGGCGGATCTCTTCTGAACCTCAGGGTGCCACTGCTCCGGGATCCCGATGCGGCCGGTGTCCCGGCTCGCCAACCGGCCTTCTACGAACTGTCGCTTGATGCTGCCGTGATAGCGCGGCCACGGCAGGTCGATCGGAAGCGCCCGGTTGAGGCGACGGAGCAGTTCGGCCTCGGCCGGGCCGAGCGAGGGGTTGTGGGCCACGGTCGGCAGCACCATCGGCACCCGGTCGAGACCGGTGGCGACCGCGAACCTGGTCCAGAGCTCGTCACCGTCGCGCCTCGGCGGCACGGTCACGATGGTGAGCTTCTCCGGCCCCACGATCTTTCCCCAGCGTTGGGCGAGGCGGGCGACGTCCTGCACCCGCCAGAAGTACTGGTTCGTCTGGGTCTTGGCCTCGCCGAGGACATGGCGGAGGAACTCCGCGTAACCCATCGTCTGACGGTTCTTGAGCATCTCCTGCCAGACGGCGGGGATCTGACGTCCAAGATCGCGAACGGTCAGCACCACCCGGAACTCCATGCCGGGGAACGAGTCCAGCAGACGCTGGATCTGCGCCGGGGTGCATCGCGCCAAGGTCTCGTGCGAGATCACCACATCAGAGGCGCAGCCGCGGACCTCCGCCACGATCGTGTCCCACGAGCCGGCAACCGGGCGGTCGGCATAGATGCCCTCCGACTCCCCCCGGAGGTCGAGGGATCCCATGTACTGGTCGGCCGGCCCGTCGCCCGGGTAGAGAACCCCGTGAGCCTTGAGCTGCTCACGCCGGCTGTACAGGATGCGCTGCAGGTAGGTCGTCCCCGTCTTGGCGACGCCCACGTGCAGGAACGCTGTGCGAGTCAGGGCCGCTCCTCCCGGTGGTCGCAACGATCGTACTGTCCCGACCGCGGGGGCACCACGAGCCGGCCGGGCAGCCGGCCACGCTCACGACTGCCTGACGCAGCTTTTCAGGGCATTGTCGGTTACGAACACAGGAGCTGTCAGATGGATCCGGCCGGCTGGTCCTACAGCCGGGCCGGGTCTCCACTGTCTGTGTCGTTGACCAACGCGGCTCAGGCGCCTACCGGAGAGGGGTCGTTGTCGGTGTCGCTGTCGCTGATCGCAACCGGCCGACGCTTGGTGACGTAGACCGCCACCGCCACCACGAGTGCGGCCGCCACTGCGATGATGATGCGAAGCGCCGTGTGCGCGCTGGGGCCGATCGTCATCTTGACGACCGCAGAGGCGATCAGGAGTGACACCAGGTTCATCACCTTGAGCAAGGGGTTGATCGCCGGTCCCGCGGTGTCCTTGAAGGGGTCACCCACTGTGTCGCCGATGATCGTCGCCGCATGAGCGGCAGAGCCCTTGCCACCATGGTGGCCGTCTTCGACCAGCTTCTTGGCGTTGTCCCACGCGCCGCCGGAGTTGGCCAGGAACACGGCCATCAGAGTCCCGGTACCGATCGCTCCGGCCAAGTAGCCGGCCAGCGGGCCGACGCCGAGCCCGAATCCGACGGCGATCGGCGCCATGATAGCCAGCAGGCCCGGCGTAGCCAGCTCACGCAGCGAGTCACGGGTGCAGATGTCGACGACCTTGCCGTACTCCGGCCGTCCTGTGCCCTCCATGATCCCCGGGATCTCACGGAACTGCCGGCGCACCTCGAACACGACGGCGCCGGCCGCGCGGCCGACGGCTGCGACGGCCAGGCCGGCGAAGAGGAAGACGACCGCCGCTCCGATGATCAGGCCGACGAGGACGTTCGGGCTGTAGACCAAGGTGATGAA
The DNA here is from genome assembly GCA_050700615.1 of Nocardioidaceae bacterium. Classification (GTDB taxonomy): domain Bacteria; phylum Actinomycetota; class Actinomycetes; order Propionibacteriales; family Nocardioidaceae; genus JBOHDU01. The sequence goes on along the minus strand of JBOHDU010000114.1, from coordinate 127 downwards.
CGAGCTGTGGCCGGCGATCGATGCCCCGGTGTCGGTCACCGCCGTCTGGATTGCATCGGTATATGAGCCGAACAGGGCGGTCGCGGCCAGCACGGCGGTGGCGATCGCGATGCCCTTGGTGATCGCC
>JBOHDU010000113.1:0-3200 GCA_050700615.1 Nocardioidaceae bacterium | reverse complement strand
GTGCACGCCCCACTGCCGCTTGAGGTTCTCGAGCTGCCGGGCCGTGTCGACGATCTTCTGCACGTCGGCATCACCGTCGTAGAGGCTTCGGAACTCGGTGGCCTCACCGTGCCGCTTGTGACCGCTGTTGAAGATGTCCGACAGCGAGATGTCCTTGCCCATCAGAGCCGGGGGCATGGCCTTGGTGATGCGCTCGCCCATCGCGAACGGGTAGCCGAGCACGCGAGACGAGTCCTTGACGGCCTGCTTTGCCTTGATCGTGCCGTAGGTCACGACCTGGGCGACCCGGTCGTCGCCGTACTTCTCGGTCACATAGTGCATGACCTCGCCGCGGCGGCGCTCGTCGAAGTCGATGTCGATGTCGGGCATCGAGACGCGCTCGGGGTTGAGGAACCGCTCGAAGAGCAGCCCGTGCTCGAGCGGGTCGAGCTCGGTGATGCCCAGGGCGTAGGCGACCAACGATCCCGCGGCCGAGCCGCGCCCCGGCCCGACGCGGATGCCGCGCGTCTTCGCCCACATGATCAGGTCGGCCGTGACCAGGAAGTAGCCAGGGAAGCCCATCTCGAGGATCGTCGCCGCCTCAGTGTCGGCGCGCTGCCTGGCCCGATCGGGCAGCCCGGCCGGGAAGCGGCGTTCGAGCCCCGCCTCGACCTGCCGGAGGAACAGCGTCTCCTCGGTCTCTCCGTCGGGCACCGGGAAGCGCGGCATCAGGTCGCGCCCCTCCACGAAGGTCACGTCGCAGCGCTCGGCCACCACGAGGGTGTTGTCGCAGGCCTCCGTGAAGTCTCGCCACGTCTCGCGCATCTGCTGGGGCGTCTTCAGGTAGTAGCCGTCACCCTCCAGCTTGAAGCGGTCGGGGTCATTCATCGTCGAGCCGGACTGGACGCACAGCAACGCCTCGTGCCCGACGGCGTCCTCCCGGCGCGTGTAGTGCAGGTCGTTGGTCGCAAGCAACGGGAGACCGAGCTCCTTGGCCACCCGCAGCAACCCGGCACGCACCCGGGTCTCGATCTCAAGCCCATGGTCCATGACCTCGACGAAGTAGTTGTCAGCGCCGAACAGGTCGCGGTAGTAGGCGGCGGCGTCGCGCGCGGCGGCGTACTTGTCGAGACGCAGGTAGGTCTGCACCTCGCCGGAGGGACAGCCGGTGGTCGCGATGACACCCTCGTGGTAGCGCTCGAGCAGCTCACGATCCATCCGCGGCTTGTAGAACTGTCCCTCCATCGAGGCAAGCGAGCTGAGCCGGAACAGGTTGTGCATGCCCTCGGTCGTCTCAGCTAGCATGGTGAGGTGGGTGTAGGCGCCGCCGCCCGACACGTCGTCGCGCCCGCCGTTGCCCCATTGCACCCGCCGCCGCTCGAAGCGGCTGGTGCCGGGCGTGAGGTAGGCCTCGATCCCGATGATCGGCTGGACGCCGACGGCCCGGGCCTGCCGGTAGAACTCGAAAGCACCGAACATGTTGCCATGGTCGGTAACGGCGAGCGCGGGCATCTCGAGCCGGGAGGTCTCGGCCAGCAGCTCGCTGATCCGCGCGGCTCCGTCGAGCATCGAGAACTCGGTGTGGTTGTGCAGGTGCACAAACGAGTCGGCGCGGCTGCTCATCAGGGTGTGACCCCGAGTTTCGTGCGGCTCGACATGAGCGGTGGGGCCTCCTGCCTGAGGGCTGTGGAACGACGCGCGGTCGGCACGCCAAAAGTGCCAGACTGACCGGTCACGGCTCGGCTCGGGGAAGACCCACAGCCTAACCCGGACCCCACCTTCGCACTGGGTTCCGACACACGGGCGTCGGCCCCACCCCGGGCCCGGCCGAGAACGGGGTGGGGCGGAGGTCAGAACAGTTGTGCCGCTGCTGGGCGCGCCACGCTGAGCCCGGATACCGGGACAAATGCACCGCTGGCCGCCTGGTAGCACCGAAGTCAAGAGAGGTTCTGACCACCTTAGGGGCGTTCCGTCAGTAGTGTGGGAGGGTGACCGACTGCCCCCGATGCGGAGCGGCTAGTCCCGACGGCAAGCGCTTCTGTGCTGAGTGCGGTGCGTTGCTGGCGGTGGCATGCCCGAGCTGTGGTGCCGCCGTGGAGTCCGGGCAACGGTTCTGCGGCGACTGCGGGCTGCCGCTCGAGTCTGCAGCGAGCCCGCCAGCCACAGCGCGACGGCAGGTATCCACCGAACACACCGCGTCCGCGGCGGTGCCTCCGGGCGTAAACGGGTCCGCCAAACGCAGAGTCTGCTCCGTGCTCTTCGTCGATCTTGTCGGCTTCACCACGCTGTCGGAGACGCGCGACCCAGAGGAGGTCCGCGAGCTGCTGTCGCGGTACTTCGACGAGGCCCGCACGATGATCGGTCGCTACGGCGGCGTGCTGGAGAAGTTCATCGGCGATGCCGTCATGGCGGTGTGGGGTACTCCGACTGCTACCGAAGGCGACAGTGAGCGAGCGGTGCGGGCCGCGATGGATCTGGTGGAGGCGGTCGCGGAGCTCGGAAAACACGTGGGCGCCGACCTCGCGGCCCGTGCTGGAATCGTGACGGGCGAAGTCGCGGTCAACCTCGGTGCCGTCGGCCAGGGCATGGTGGCTGGTGACGCCGTCAACACAGCCGCCCGGGTGCAGACCGCGGCCGCTCCCGGCGAGGTCTGGGTCGACGACCCGACGCATCGACTGGCCGGCGCCGCCATCGGCTTCGTGGATGCGGGCGAGCACTGGCTGAAGGGCAGGACCGAGCCCAGCCAGCTGTGGGCGGCGACTCGAGTGCTGTCCGGGGTCGGCGGCTCACAGCGCGTCGACGGGCTCGAGGCTCCACTGGTCGGCCGCGACCCTGAGCTGCGAACCCTCAAGGAGCTCTTCCACGCGACCGCCGAGCGGCGGTCCCCTCGGCTGGTTGTGGTGAGCGGGCCGGCCGGCGTCGGAAAGTCACGTTTGGGCTGGGAGTTCGAGAAGTACATTGACGGCTTGGTCGACACCATCTACTGGCACCGCGGCCGATGCCTGTCCTACGGCGAGGGCGTGGTCTTCTGGGCCCTGGCTGAGATCGTCCGGCAGCGTCTCGGCATTGCCGAGGAGGATCCGCTCACCCTGGCCTCCAGCAAGCTCGCGAACAGCCTGGAGCAGTTCTTGCCGGCGGTCTCCGAGCGTGCGTACGTCGGCGTTCGCCTCGGTCGGCTGCTGGGTGTCCCGGTGGCCGACGACAACGGAGCGACGCTGCCT
>JBOHDU010000112.1:0-7736 GCA_050700615.1 Nocardioidaceae bacterium | reverse complement strand
CTCCAGTGCTGTCGTGACGTCGCGGGTGAGGGCGTTGCGACGGGAGACCAGCCACCGGTCGAGGACCGGGCGCTGCGAGATGGCGGGGGCGGTGCCGGTCGGCACCCAGTCGTTGCTTCGTGCGTAGAGCGCATGGAAGGCCACGGTGTTCCAGTAGGTCAGCAGCACCTTGCGGACGATCTCCTGCAAGGTTGTGTCCCCGACCCGACGCGCAGCCCACGGTGACCCGGACGCGGCCATGAACCAGCGGACAGCGTCTGCGCCGTGGGTGTCCATCAGGGGCATCGGCTCGACGATGTTGCCCAGATGCTTGGACATCTTGCGACCGTCCTCAGCGAGGAGGAGGCCAAGGCAGACGACGTTCTCATACGCCGAGCGGTCGAAGACCAGCGTGCCGATGGCCATCAGCGTGTAGAACCAGCCCCGGGTCTGGTCGATGGCCTCGCAGATGAACTGGGCCGGGTAGGCGTTCGTGAACTCGTCGTGGGACCCCGGCAGGTAGGGATAGCCCCATTGGGCGAAGGGCATCGACCCTGAGTCGTACCAGGCGTCGATCACCTCCGATACCCGTTGCGCCGGATGCTCGCACTGCGGGCAGGTCACCTGCACGTCGTCGACGAACGGCCGGTGCGGGTCGAGGTCGGACAGATCCCGGCCAGCCAGCTCGCTCAGCTCGGCCAGCGAGCCGACGCACGTCAGATGGCCTGCTGCGCACCGCCAGATCGGCAGCGGGGTGCCCCAGAACCGGGTCCGTGAGAGCGACCAGTCGACATTGTTGTCGAGCCAGTCTCCGTAGCGCCCCCACTTGATCGTCTCGGGGTACCAGCTGGTGTGGGAGTTCTCGCGCAGCAGCGCCTCCTTGATCGCCGTCGTCTTGATGTACCAGGCGGGCAGTGCGTAGTACATGAGCGGGGTGTGGCACCGCCAGCAATGTGGGTAGGAGTGCTCGTAGGACTGGTGGCGGAACAGCAGGCCGCGGTCGCGGAGGTCGTCGACCAGGTCGGTGTCGGCGTGCTTGAAGAACTGGCCGCCCACGAGCGGTACCTCGGCGGCGAACCGGCCGTCGCTTCGCACCGGGTTGACCACGGGCAGGTCGTAACGCTTGCCGATCTCCATGTCCTCGGCACCGAAGGCCGGCGCTTGGTGCACCAGGCCGGTGCCGTCCTCGGTGGTCACGTAGTCGCCGAGCACGACATAGTTCGCAGGCCCTGGGGACGCAACCAGCTCGAAGGGTCGCTGGTACGTCCACCGCTCCATCTCACGCCCCACCAGCCGGGATCGGACCGTCCAGCCTTCACCGAGCACGGAGTCGAAAAGCTGAGTTGCCACAATGAGGCTCTCGCGGCCGTCGGTGGCAACGACGTACTCGACGTCGGGGTGGACGGCGACGGCGGCGTTGGCGACCAGGGTCCACGGGGTTGTCGTCCATACGAGCAGGGCTGCGGCGCCGGCCAACGGTCCCGAGGTGAGCGGCATCCGAACGTACACCGAAGGGTCGGCCACGGTCTCGTAGCCGCCCGGCTGACCAAGCTCGTGGTCGGAGAGCGCGGTCTCGCAGCGGGGGCAGTAGGGCGAGATGCGATATGCCTCGTAAAGCAGGCCGGCGTCGAACACCTGCTTGAGCGACCACCACACGCTCTCGATGTAGGAGCTGTCCATGGTGCGGTAGGCCGAATCGAGGTCGACCCAGTAGCCGAGCCGACCCGTCATCTCCTCGAACTCGTCGGTGGAGCGCTGCACCGACTCGCGGCACTTCGCGTTGAACGCGGCGATGCCGTAGGCCTCGATCTCGCGCTTGCCGGAGACGCCGAGCTCCTTCTCGACTCCGACCTCGACGTGCAAGCCCTGGCAGTCCCAGCCGGCCTTGCGGTCGACCCGGTAGCCCTGCATCGTCTTGAACCTCGGAAACAGGTCCTTGAAGACCCGGGCTTCGAGATGGTGTGCACCGGGTTTGCCATTAGCGGTTGGCGGCCCCTCGAAGAACGTCCATCGTGGCCCGTCGGCAGTCTGCTCGAGCGCCTTGGCGAAGGTCTCGTGCTGACGCCAGAACTCGAGGATGTCGTGCTCCATCGCCGGCAGGTCGATCTGCGGCGGAACAGCCGGGAACTCGGTGCCCACTGCGCCCTCCTCGTCACGGGCGGCGGCCGGCGATGTGCCGACCTCCCGCTGCGGTGCCGAAGGGACGAAGACCGGCGCGCCGGCTCCGCGGTACCACCCTCCTTGGCCTCCCAGCGGCGCTGATCGGCCCCCTTGCTTTGGTGTCGCGGCCGGGTCTAGTGGGCGGTCCTACCGCCGTTCTTCCGGCAGCTCCGAGGTGATGGCCCCATCCTTGCCTTTGCGACGGACCAAGTGTAGGGGAGTGAGCCTGCCGCCTCACACTCGTATTCGCGCAGACCATCTCCGGCCGGTCCTGCACACATTGTTGGGCGTGGGCCATTGAAGCCGGACAGATAACCCTCTATCCTCACGGCACCGTTCGAAATGGACACCCGTCGAGGAAGGGCGCGCAACGATGGCTGCCTCAAAGACGTCGGCCATCGCGGCCGTCGAGCACGCGACGAAGAAGCAGGTCGCCGCGAAGAAGCCCACGGCGAAGAGCTCGACGACCAGGCAGACTGCTGCCAAGCGATCGGCGACCGGGCGCGGCTCGAAGACGACAGCTCTTCGGGCATCGGGCGGCTCGACGTCGACTTCCAGGGCCGCGAAGGGCACCGCGACAAGGAAGGCCACGGCCAGCTCCGCTGCCAAGCACAGCGCGGCAACGAGGTCAGCAACCAAGAAGTCAGCGGCGAAGAAGTCAGCACCGAAGAAGTCAGCACCCAAGAAGTCAGCACCGAAGCAGACTGCAACGAAGCAGTCCGCAACCAAGAAGTCCGCAACCAAGCAGGCGGCATCCAAGAGCGCACCGGCGAAGAAGTCACCGGCGAAGAAGGCTGGCAGTCCCAGCACAACGGGGAAGCGGGCGGCGATCACCACCACTACGACATAGTCGACGAGAAGGTCCTCGTCGACAACGAGCAAGAAGGCTGCAGTGAAGACACAGACGAAGACCGCGGCACGGGGTGGCGGCAAACTCGCCGTGCGGCCGGGGGAGAGGGCATGGACGGCCCGCGAGATCGAGGGGGTCCGCGCGACGCTCGAAGCTGACCTGGTGCGGCTGGACGCCGAGATCCGGTCAGCCGAGGAGGAGATCGGCCACCTCCTTCGCGAGGGCGGCGAGGGCGCCGGCAACGACCAGGCCGATGTCGGGTCCAACACCTTCGAGCGTGACCACGAGATGTCGATGGCCCGCAACGCCCGGGAGAATGTCCAGCTCGTGCGGGCGGCGCTGCATCGTATCGACGACGGGTCGTACGGCGTCTGTGAGTCCTGCGGCAACCCCATCGGCAAGATGCGGCTGCAGGCTTTTCCGCGTGCGACACTGTGCATGGAATGCAAACAACGGCAGGAACGTCGCTGACCGACCACACCGACGGTGCATCCCCGGCTCCACGTCGCAAGATCGTGCTCTGGGGTGCGGTGGCGGTCGTCGCGTACGCCGCCGACCAGGCCAGCAAGTGGTGGGCCACCCATCACCTGACCGAAGGGGTCCCGCACCAGCTGATCGGCAGCTGGCTGCAGCTCCGGTTGACGCACAACGCGGGTGCCGCGTTCAGCGTCGGCACCGGCTACACGGCCCTGCTCTCGATCGTCGCGCTGACGGTGATCGCCGTCTGTCTGAGGATGGCGCGCCGGCTCGGCAGCACCGGCTGGGCGATCGCCCTCGGGCTGCTGGTCGGTGGTGCGCTCGGTAACGTCACCGATCGTCTGCTACGCCCTCCCGGCCCGTTCCGGGGCTGGGTTGTCGACTTCCTGCAGTTGCCACACTGGCCGGTGTTCAACCTCGCGGACTCGGCCATCACCGTGGCCGCGCTGATGTTCATCATCTTGAGCCTTCGGGGTGTGCGCCTGGACGGATCCCTCGACAGGAGAGCCGTCGCCGACGTCGCCAGCCCGGCGCCGCGCCGCGAGCTGCGCCCGCCCGCCGAAGGGTCCGGCTCGGCCGGAGAACCCGTGTCCGGGGACTCCTCCGGCGGTGTTCCGCGCGACCGGTCCGATGACGCGGCGGACGAGGACGGGTCGTGACGGATCCGCCCGGTCGCAAGGTGGTGTTGGTTCCGGAGGGGCTCGCTGGTGAGCGCGTCGATGCCGCGATCGCTCGCATGTTCGGGATCTCACGCACCAAGGCCGCCGAGCTGGTGTCTGCCGGGGAGGTCACGCTGGGCGGCAGCACACCGGCGAAGTCCGACCGAGTGGACGCTGGAGCGCTGCTCGAGGTCAACGTCCCCGGACCGGCGACCCCGGTGCGCGTCATACCCGAGACGGTCCAGGGACTGCGGATCGTCTATTACGACGACGACCTGGTGGTCGTCGACAAGCCGGTAGGGGTAGCCGCTCACCCCAGTGTCGGCTGGACTGGCCCGACCGTGCTCGGCCACCTCGCCGCTGCCGGATTCCAGATCACGACGTCCGGGGTTCCCGAGCGGCACGGGATCGTACAGCGTCTCGATGTGGGCACGAGCGGGCTGATGGTCGTGGCCAAGTCCGAGCTTGCCTACTCTCGCTTGAAGAGCGCCTTCAGGCAGCGCGCGGTCGACAAGACGTACCACGCCCTGGTGCAAGGGCATCTCGACCCGCTGGTCGGAACCATCGACGCACCAATCACCCGGCATTTGAAACATGACTACAAGTTCACCGTCGGCCAGGGCGGCCGGCACAGCGTGACCCACTACGAGACGCTCGAAGCGCATCGCTTCGCGTCGCTGCTCGAGATCAAGCTCGAGACCGGCCGTACCCACCAGATCCGGGTGCACATGAGCGCGCTGCACCATCCGTGCCTGGGAGACCTGACCTATGCCGCCGACCCGGTGCTGGCTGCCCGGGCGGGATTGTCCAGACAGTGGCTGCACGCCGTCCGGCTGGGCTTCCCACATCCGGTCACCGAGGGTTGGGTGGAGTTCGAGTCGGCGTACCCCGACGACCTCGAGCACGCACTCGGTGTCATCCGCAACGCCGACGACTGACCACGACGGTGAGAGGGCAGCACGCAGGCAATCCCGTGGATCAGCTGGCGGGCTCACTCGTGACTGTCGCGCGACCGGTCATCGTGCGCTCTACCCGCGTGGCTCGATCGAGCACCGGCACCGCCCGAAGTCTGGTGGCGATCGCGCGGGCCTCGTCGACCAGCTGGGCGACGATCGCACCGGGCTCGCCGGACATGATCAGGAAATCCGCCTGGTCGAGCAGGCCGTGAGCGAGGTGGTAGGGGCTCCCCAACTTCCGCAAGCCCGTGATCGCCCGGTTGAACGCCTCCTCGGCGCCCGGATCGTCGGAGCGAGCCGCCAGCCTGGCCCGAGCGAGGTCTTGCTCGGCGCGGAGCAGCGGCGGCAGCTTGCCCACCGGCTTGGCCTCGAGCAGGCCGAGCAGCCTCAAGACCGCCTCCGTGTCACCGAGGTCGTGCGCGGCCCGGGCCGCTATCGGCCAAGTCCAACGGACCGTCTCGTGGGAGATGCCCATGGAAGCGTGGTCGACGAGCGAGGCCAGCCGCAGTGTCTCGCGTGGGTCATTGCGAGCGACGCTGAGCATGACCTTGAACATGGTCACCGCGTTCTGGTCCTGAGGATCCTCGCTGGCCCGTAGCTGGGGCAACTGCGCGAGCCTTTCGGCGGTCTCGAGGTCCCCGCGGAGCGCCGGCAGAACGGCCGCGTACAGGCCGGTTACGCCGTAGCGCAGGGTGTCGACCGGAAAGTGGTCGCGGGCCTGCGACTCGCGGAGCACGCGCTCGGCCTCGTCCCACTCGCCCATGAAGATCAAGGCGGCCGACAGGTTGGAGATGGCGGTCGGCAGCATCGCATGGTCACCGACTCGGCGCGCATGGTCAACAGCGGCGCGTGCGGCTTCGGCCCCGGCCGTGGCATCCGTCATCGTCAGCACGTCGGCGAGGTTGAGAAGGGCACGCGACCGTTGGCCGGAGTCCCCGGCGGACTCGGCCAGTCGGACGGCCACCTCGAAGTAGCCTCCTGCCTGGATGGGATGGTCCATGAACGCCATCGCGATTCCACGGATCACGAACAGGCCTGTCAGCGTCGACTCGTCGACGTCGAGGTCCTGCCCCAGGTTGAGGGCCTCGGACGTCAGCCGATCCGCGTCGGGGCCGCCTTGGAACAGCTCAAGGGTGGCCATCTCGGCCATCGCCTGGACGGTGTCGGCGTCGGGCTCGGTCTGGAGCCCCTCTAGGCCGGCCGTCAGTCGCTCGCGGGCCTCGGTGAAGCGGCCCTCAAGCCGCAGTGCTCGTCCGGCTTGGGTGTGTGCCCGGGCCGCACCTCGCGGGTCGCCTGCGGCGGTGTGCAGCGTGGCAGCCTGGTCGGCCGCCGCGACAGACCCTGCGAATTCGCCGGCGGTGAGCGCCGCCCTCGCCGCGGACTCCCACAGGCGGGGGGCCCGAGTTTCACCGGCATCCACAGCCTGTGCGAGCGCGGCATGCTCGGCTGCAGCGGCGTAGCTGGCGGCAGCCCCGGCCGGCGCCCCGGATCGGGTGGACCGCTCGGCGGCCCGGATCAGCGCCGCGATTGCCTGCTGGCGCAGTTCGGGGGCGTCGTTGGCGTCAGGAACGGCCGCGAGCGCGTCGACGTAATGGCGGGCGATGACGTCGGACATCTCGTCGCCGTCACCGGGGAACGCCGACAGCAGATGCCGGGCGACGGCGAGATGGCGCGCCTTGCGGTCGCGGCGGGAGAGCGTCTCGTAGGCCACCTGACGCAGCAGCTCCTGGGAGAACCGGTAGTCGCCCTGCTGTGGTGAGAGCTTGTCGGCGCTCACCGACAGAACCTCCCTGCGGAGCAGCTCGGTCAGTCCCACCTGCACCTGCTGTGCGGTCTGAGACGAGATCGCCACCAATGCGCTGGCAGGGAAGGAGGTTCCGAGCACCGCAGCGTCGGAGACCAGCTCACGTAGGTCGGGGTCGAGCCCGTCAAGGCGGGCGGCCAGCAAGGAGTGGAGGCTGTCGGGGACGGTGAGCTCTCCGACGTTGCCCACCAGGCGGTAGACGCCGTCCTGCGGAACCACGATGTCGCGGTCGACGAGGGAGCGGACCGTCTCCACCGCGAACAGGGGGATGCCCTGTGCCTGGGCGGTGATGGCGGCGCGGGCCGCGGGGGGCATGCTGGGCACCAATGCGTCGACCAGTGTCTCCATCGACGGTGTGTCGAGCGGGTCGAGCGTCAGCGTGGACCGGTTGCGGCCGACCCCGACGCCGGGGTGGATCTCCTCGAGCTCTGGCCGAGCGAACGCGAGCACGTATATCGGCGACTCGCGGGCCCAGTCGACCAGGTGGCTCAAGAACGCCAGCAGCTCGCTATCCGCATAATGCGCGTCCTCGATCAACAGCGCGACAGGTTGAACCTCGGCGAGTCGCTCGAAGAACAGTCGCCAGCCCGCGAACAGCTCCTCGCGAGGCAGCGTCGCTCCGTTGTCGTCGGCCACCGGGACACCCAGCAGCCGACCGAGGCGAACGCCGACGTACGCACGCTCGGACACCACCGGCAAGAACTGCTCAAGGCTGTTCGCGAGCTTGCTCGAGGCCAGGGTGAGCGGATCCTCCTCGGCTATGCCGAGACGCTGCCGGACAATCTCAGCCAGGGCCCAGAAGACCACGCCCTCGCCGTAGGACAGGCATCGGCCGCGGTGCCAGTAGATGG
>JBOHDU010000111.1:0-12888 GCA_050700615.1 Nocardioidaceae bacterium | reverse complement strand
ACCATGTCCAGCCGACCTACCCCTTGGGCGCCGGCGCGTTCGTTCAGCTGCTGGATCGCTTGCAGCACGGTGACGTGCTGCCGGTCGATCGCGACCGGTACTCCGTGCTCGAACGTGATCACGACCTCGTCGGGCTCGCGCGAAGAAGCGGGGTTGGCGGTGTAGGAGTAGAGATCCTCGACCGGGGCGTTCCAGATGTCCTCCAGGAAGCCGGTTTCGACCGCACGCCCCCAGACGTTCTGGTCGATCGAGTACGGCGACTTCTTCGTCACGTCGATGGGCAGATCGTGCTGTTCGGCGTACGAGATCGCCCTCGCTCGCGTCCATGCGTAGTCGCGCACCGGGGCGATCACCTTCAGGTGCGGGGCAAGGGTGCCGATGGCCACCTCGAAGCGAACCTGGTCGTTACCCTTGCCCGTGCAACCATGGCTCACTGTGGTCGCACCGTGCTCGTTCGCCGCTCGCACCAGATGCTGCGCGATCAGCGGACGCGACAAGGCGGACACGAGCGGGTAGCGGCCCATGTACAGCGCGTTGGCCTGCATCGCCGGAAGGCAGTATTCGTCGGCGAACTCGTCCGTGGCCCGGACGACGACCGCCTCGACCGCTCCGCACGCCAAAGCGCGCTTGCGCACCGTATCGAGGTCCTCCCCGCCCTGCCCGACATCGATGACCACCGCGACGACTTCGGCGCCGGTCTGGTCGGCCAGCCAGCCGATCGCGACAGACGTGTCGAGGCCGCCGGAGTACGCGAGCACGATCCGGTCCCGGCCTGCTGCCGGGGTGCTGGTGGAAGGGGTTGTCACGGCATCTCCTCGGTTGGTGTCACGGAACGGTCTGGTGGGCCATCGCCGGGCTGGCATCGCGCGCGGCGGCGAGTCGGAGCAGGTGGTCGGCGATCTCGGGCCCGCCGGAGACCTCGCGGCCGATGACCAGCACGGTGTCGTCGCCGGCGATGCAGCCCAGGACGGCGCTCATCGACGCCTTGTCCAGAGCCGAGGCAAGGAACTGCGCCGCACCCGGTGGGGTCTTCACGACCACCAGGTTGGCCGATGCCTCCGCACTGACCAGCAGCTCGCTGCACAACCGGGCCAGCCGGCTCTCCGCGGCCGCCGAGTCGGCTGCCGGCCGCGCGGTCCGGTCGCCACCCTCACCCGGCACGGCGTACACCAGGGACCCGTCTGCGGCGCGGACTCGCACGGCGTCCAGCTCGACCAGGTCACGAGACAACGTGCCCTGGGTGACCCTGACGCCGGCCGCTGCCAGCAGCTCGCCCAGCTCGGTCTGGGAGTGCACGGCCTGCCGGTCGAGCAGGTCGGCGATCTTGTGCAGCCGGGCCGCCTTGGTCGTCACGACGTTCACGGGAGCACCCATCAGCTCTGCTTCCGGTCCTGGGCTGCGGTAGGACGTGGCCGGGTGGCCGAGAGGTGGGCCATCATCACGCCGACCCCCGCGCCTTCGCGAGCAGCCACGTCAGCAGCGCCTTCTGGGCGTGGAGTCGACACTCGGCCTCGTCCCAGACGATGCTCTGCGGTCCGTCGATGACCTCGGCAGCGATCTCCCTGCCCCGGTAGGCGGGCAGGCAGTGCAGTACGACGGCCTCGGGGGCGGCCAGAGCCAGCGCCGCGGTGTCGACGGCGTACGGCACGAACGGCGACTGTCGGTCGGCGGCCTCGCCCTCCTGCCCCATCGACACCCACGTGTCGGTCGCCACGACGTCGGCACCCTCGACGGCGGCCTTGGGCGACGTCTCGTGGGCCACTGAACCACCGTGTGCCGCGGCCAGCCGGGCGGCGTCGCCGAGCACGACCGGGTCGGGCGGGTAGGCATCGGGCGAGCCGATCCGCACGTGCATCCCGGCGAGGGCACCACCGAGTAAGTACGACTGCGCCATGTTATTGGCGCCGTCGCCGAGGTAGGTCAGCGTGAGCCCGCTGAGCCTTCCCTTGTGCTGGCGGACGGCCTGCAGGTCGGCGAGGACCTGGCAAGGGTGGAAGGAGTCGGTCAGCGCGTTGACGACCGGCACCTGTGATACGCCAGCCATCGTCGAGATCCGATCCTGGCCGGAGGTACGCCACACGATCGCCTGCACCTGGCGCTCGAGCACCCTCGTGGTGTCCTCGATCGGCTCACCTCGCCCCATCTGCGACGACTGGGCGTCGATCACCAACGGGTATCCGCCCAGCTCTGCCACCCCGACCGAGAAGGAAACGCGGGTCCGGGTCGAGGGCTTGTCGAAGAGCACGGCCACCGCCTGCGGTCCCTCAAGGGGCCGTTGATGGTGCCGGTCGACACGGAACGCGTCGGCGAGGTCAAGGATCTCCGTCTGCTCGGCCGCGGTGATGTCGTCGTCGCGCAGGAAGTGTCGAATCATGAGCTCTCCGTCAGGGTGAGGGCGGGCATATCCGCACCCGCCTCCCCCGCCAGCAGGCAGTCGGCGAGTGCACTCACAGCATCGTCCACCTGCGGCTGTTCGATGATCAACGGGGGCGCAAAGCGCAGCGTGTCAGGTGTGCAGCTGTTCACGATCAGGCCCCGCCTCAAGGCCGCGCGGGCGACCTCGGTTGCCCGACCGGGCGCGAGCTCTGCGCCGACCAGCAGCCCGCGCCCGCGCGTGGCGATCACGCCCTCGAGAGCACCCAGCGCCCGTTGCAGGCGGGCGCCGACGGTCCGCACGTGCTCGAGCAGCCCCTCCTTGTCGATGACCTCCAGAACTGTCAGCGCCGTCGCGGCGGCGAGCGGGTTACCTCCGAACGTGGTGCCGTGCTCGCCCGGGCCGAACAGCTCGCCGACCGGGCCGATCCCGATGCACGCACCGACCGGGAAGCCGCCGCCTAGCCCCTTGGCGATGGTGACGATGTCGGGCCGTAGTCGCGCGGCCGGTTTGTCGTCACTACTGGTGCTGTGCTGGAAGGCGAACCAGTCCCCTGTCCGGCCGACTCCCGTCTGCACCTCGTCCAACCACAGCAACGCGCCGCTGTCGTCGGCCACCCGGCGCGCGGCAAGCAGATAGCCGTCGGGGGGTACGACGACCCCGGCCTCGCCTTGGATTGGCTCGAGCACGATGGCCGCGGTGCGACTGGAGACCGCAGCGCGTAACGAGTCGGCATCGCCGTACGGCACCCACGCCACGTCGTGGATCAGCGGCTCGAAGGGCTTCCGGTAGCCGGCCTTGGCGGTCAGCGACAAAGCCCCGAACGTGCGGCCGTGGAAGGCTCCAATGGCCGCCACTATCTGGTGACGTCCGGTGCGCCGGGTGAGTTTGAGCGCCGCTTCGTTGGCCTCGGAGCCGGAGTTCGTGAAGAAGACCCGGGCCGGGTGGACGTCGAGGATTTCCACCAGTCGCTCGGCGAGCTCGATCTGTGGTTCGGTGGCGAAGAAGTTCGAGACGTGCGCCAGCGTCGCGGCCTGGTTGGCGAGCGTGGCGACGATGGCCGGATGCGCGTGCCCCAGGGAGTTGACGGCGATGCCACCGAGCATGTCGAGGTAGCGGTTCCCATCGACGTCCCACACGTAGCAGCCGTGACCGTGCGACAGGACGCGTTGCGGAGGCCCGAAGGCGTTCATCAGGGCCAGTCCGTAGCGCTGCTCGAGGGTCGTCACGAGGGCATCACCATGGTCCCGATCCCCTCGTCGGTGAAGATCTCCAGCAGCAGCGAGTGCGCGACCCGGCCGTCGATGACGCTGGCCCGGTCGACGCCCCCGTCAACGGCTCGTAGACAGGCCGCCATCTTGGGTGCCATGCCTGCCTCGAGCGTGGGCAGCAGCTCCTTGACCTCGGTGGTCGAGAGCTGGGAGATGATGTCGTCGCTTGCAGGCCAATTGCGGTACAGACCCGCGACGTCGGTCAGAACGACCAGCCGCTTCGCCTCGAGCGCGACGGCCAGCGCCGAGGCCGCAGTGTCCGCGTTGACGTTGTGGATCTGGCCGGTCGAGTCGGGCGCGACGCCGGCCACCACCGGGATCCGCCCTGCCTCGATCAGGTCCTGGACGCTCTCCGGACGCACGTGTACGACGTCGCCGACCAACCCGAGGTCGACCGCCTGCCCGGCGATGACGGCCTCCGTGCGCTCGGCGGTGAACAGCCCGGCGTCCTCGCCCGACAGACCGACCGCCCGCGGGCCATGCTGGTTGAGAAGGCCGACGAGCTCGCGACCGACCTGGCCGACGAGGACCATCCTGACCACGTCCATCGCCTCGGGGGTGGTGACTCGCAGACCCCCGCGGAACTCCGACTCGATGCCGAGCCGGCCCAGCATCGAGCTGATCTGGGGCCCGCCGCCGTGCACGATGACCGGCCGGATGCCGGCGTACCTCAAGAAGACGATGTCCTCGGCGAAGGCCCGCTTGAGCGCGAGGTCGGTCATCGCGTGACCGCCGTACTTGATCACCATCGTGGCGCCGTGGAAGCGCTCGAGCCACGGCAACGCCTCGGTCAAGGTGGCCGCCTTGGCAAGCGCGGTCTTCAGGTCGCGTGGGCTCATGAGGAGTACGCCGAGTTCTCGTGCACGTAGGTGTGGGTGAGGTCGTTGGTCCAAATCGTGGCAGCCTGGTCGCCGGCCTTGACGTCGACGGTGACGGTCACATCGCGAGGCTTGAGGTCGACCAGGTCACGGGCGTCGCCGGGCGCTGAGCCACGGCAAACCCAGACGTCGTTGAGCGCAACGTCGAGATCGGCCGGGTCGAACGCCGCACCCGTCGTGCCGACCGACGCGAGGATGCGGCCCCAGTTGGGGTCCCGCCCGAAGATCGCACACTTGAAGAGGCTGCTCCGGGCGATGGCGCGGCCGACCTCGAGCGCATCTGCCTGGGTCGCGGCGTGGACCACCGTGATCGCGATGTCGTGCTCAGAGCCCTCCGCGTCGCGCAGCAGCTGCTGTGCCAGATCGTTGCAGAGCTCGGTCAGTGCGGCCGCGAACTCGTCGTACGACGGGCTGCTGTCGCTGGCACCAGAAGCGAGCAGCACGACGGAGTCGTTGGTGGACATGCAGCCGTCGGAGTCGAGCCGGTCGAAGGTCGAGGCGGTCGCCTCGCGCAGGGCCGAGTCGGCGACGGCGGGCTCGATCGCCGCGTCGGTCGTGACGAACACGAGCATGGTTGCCAGCGACGGGGCGAGCATTCCTGCCCCCTTCGCGATGCCGCCGATCGACCAGCCGTCGCGCTCCACCACGGCCGCCTTGGCAACGGAGTCGGTCGTCCGGATGGCTTCGGCAGCCGCCGAACCGCCGGATTCGGACAGTCGTGCGACGGCCTGCTCCACGCCGGCGAGCACGTCGGCACGATCGTTGAGCGTCCCGATCAGGCCGGTGGAGCAGACCACCACCTCCGCCGGGCCGAGCCCGAGCAGCCGTGCCGCCTGCTCTGCGGTGGCGTGGGTGAGCTGGAACCCCTCCGGTCCGGTGAAGCAGTTCGCACCGCCGGAGTTCGCCACGACCGCACGCGCGCGCCCCCGCTTGACGACCTGCTCGCTCCACAAGACCGGGTTGGCGCGGCATCGGTTCGAGGTCCACACGGCAGCGGCCACGTCGAGCGGGCCACGATTGACGATAACCGCGAGATCTGGAAGCCCTGACACCTTGAGCCCGGCGGCGACTCCGGCGGCGGCGAACCCCCTGGGGTGGGTGACGGTCATGGCGCGACCCCGATGCTGGTCAGCCCGCGATCCTCAGCCAGCCCGAGGGCGATGTTCATGCACTGGATCGCACCGCCGGCCGTGCCCTTGGTGAGGTTGTCGATCGCGCCGACCGCGACCAGCCTTCGGGCACGGGAGTCCACCGCGATCTGCAGGTGCACGGCATTAGAGCCGAGGGTCGCCTTCGTCTGTGGCCAAGCACCTGCCGGCAACAGATGTACGAACGGCTCCTTCTCGTACGCCGCACGATAGACCTCCCGTGCCCGCCCCTCCGTCAGCTCGGCGGCGGCGTCGGCCCGCAGCGGGGCCGACACGGTCGCCAGAATCCCCCGCGCCATCGGTGCCAGCACCGGGGTGAACGAGACGGACACCTCCCCACCCGTGAGCAGCGCCAGGTTCTGCTCGATCTCTGGCGTGTGCCGGTGCATCCCGCCGACCGCGTACGCCGACGCGGAACCCAGCACCTGGGCGCCCAGCAGGTGCGGCTTGGGGTCGCGGCCTGCACCGGAGACCCCAGACACGCCGACTACGACGACCTGGTCGGGGTCGACGAGTAGCGCAGAAACAGCGGGCGCGATCGCCAGGGTCGAGACGGTGGGGTAACAACCGGGCACCGCCACCCTGGTGGCGCCGGCGAGCTCGTCGCGCTGCCCAGGCAGCTCGGGGAGCCCGTAGCTCCACGCGCCAGCGCGCCGGCCGCCGTAGAACAGCTCCCACTCCTCGTCGTCGGTCAAGCGGAAGTCCGCGCTGCAGTCGATCACCAGCGGCGCGTCGAGCTGGTCTGCCAGCGACGCCGACGCGCCGTTGGGGAGCGCGAGGAACACCACATCGACTCCGGCGAGCACGTCGGCGGCGGTCGCCTCGAGTACCCGGTCCGTCAGGGGCACCAGGTTGGGATGGTGGTCTCCGAGCCTGCTTCCCGCCGATGACCCGGCGGTCAGCACTGTGACCTCGACGTCGGGATGGCCGAGCAGCAGCCGGACCAGCTCCCCGCCCGCGTACCCGCTCGCACCAGCGACCGCGACCGTCCACGTCATGCACCTATCCTGCATGTATATGTCATCAGTTGCAACTTCATACGAGTCGTCTGCCCGACACTGCAGCGAGCACACGCGCCGCCGCGGACCGGACGCGAGCGGCCGCTCCGCTAGGTGCGTTGGATGGCTCCGACGCGGGCAGCGGCGGCCGCGACTGCCGCGTCTGTTGCCTGCTTGATCTCCGCCTCGGTCAGCGTGCGGTCGGATGCCCGGAACCGCAGCGAGTAGGCCAGCGACTTCTGCCCTGGGCCGATCTGCTCACCCGCGAAGACGTCGAACAGGTGCACCGACTCGAGCAACGGGCCGGCTCCGTCACGGAGCGCCGACTCGACGTCGGCGGCCGCGGTGCCAGAGTCGACGACCAGCGCAACGTCGGCCTTGCCCACGGGGTAGGTCGAGAAGCTCGGTGCGGCGACGATGTCGACCGCGTGCGCGAGCAGGGCATCGAGGTCCAGCTCGGCGGCCACCGCCCGAGCAGGGAGACGAAACGCCTTGCAGACCCCCGGGTGCAGCTCTCCAGCGTGCCCCACGACCAACGCCCCGAGCCGAAGCTCAGCGCACCGACCCGGGTGCCACGGTGCCATCGCGGAAGCTCGGGCTTCCAGTCTCACCCCGACCGCACCCCCCGCACGCCGGCAGGCCTCGATCGCGTCCTCCCACGAGACGGCGGTCGAAGCGCCCCACCAGCCGCCCCGGCGGCCGGCACCCGACGCGACCACGGCGAGGTGGAGGGGCTGGTCCGGCAGCGCGGCTTCCAGCGCGGCCAGGTCGTCGGCGCTCGGGGCATCCTCGACGCCCAGGCGCGGGGCCGGCTTCGGACCGCCCGGTCTGGGCAGGAAGACTCTCCCGATCTCGTACAGGGCAACGTCGTCCTGCCCTCGGCCGACGTTGCGCGCCCCCGTCCTGAGCAAGCCGGGCAGCAAAGTGGTCGCGAGCAGCGGCTCCTCGTCCGACAGCGGGTTGGCCAGGCGTACGGCGTTGCGGCGTTGGTCTGTGGGCAGCAGCCGCAAGGCATCCCAGTCCCGCTCGCCGACGAACGGGTAGTCGAGCACCTCGACATAGCCTGCGGTCGCGACGGCGATGCCGACCCGTCGACGCAGCCGTTGGTTGCGAGTGAGCCCGCGGCCCGCCGGCGCAGCCGGCAGCACGCTCGGCACCCGGTCGTAGCCGACGATCCGCAGCACCTCCTCGACCAGGTCGTTGGGGTCGGTCAGGTCGCCACGCCAGGGCGGCGCCACCACCTCGAGCATCCGGTCGCTGGACCGGACGGTGCCACCGATCGCCTCCAGCGCCGAAACCGACGTGTCGGCGTCAATCGGCACTCCGGAAACTCTCGACGGCAGGTCGGACGCCATCGCGATGGCGGGCCGCTCCCGTGGGACTCCGACCACGGTTCCCGTGGCGGCGACCTCGCCGCCCCCGAACTCGACCAGCAGGTCGGCCACCCGCCGTGCGGCGACGGCGGCGATCGTCGGGTCGACGCCCCGCTCGAAGCGCCTCGACGCCTCGCTCGGGAGCCGGTGCCGGCGGGCCGCACGTGCGATCGTCACCGGGTCGAAGTGGGCGGCCTCGATCACCAGGTCGGTGGTCGCTTGGCCCAGCTCAGTCGCGGCACCGCCCATGACGCCGGCCAGCCCGATCGGGCCACGGTCGTCGGTGATCAGCAGGTCCTCCTCGGCAAGCTCGCGGGTGACGCCGTCGAGCGTCACCAGTGTCTCGCCCTGCCGCGCCCTGCGGACCCGGATCGGCCCGCGAAGCGCCCCGCGGTCGTAGCCATGGATCGGGTTGCCGAGCTCGAGCATGACGTAGTTCGTGACATCGACGGCCAGCGATATCGGCCGCATCCCCGCCAACGCCACCCGGCGCGCCAGCCATCGCGGCGACGGGCGGGTCGGGTCGAAGCCGGTCACCTCCAGCGCGACGAACACGTCGCACCCGGCGGGGTCCTCGACAAGCACCGGGAAGCCCTTCCCAGCGGTGGCCGCAGGGAGCGAGGTGGCGGGGTCCTGGAAGGGCAGGTCACAGGCGGTGGCAGCTTCGCGCGCTATCCCACGAACGGAGAGGGCGTACGCGCGGTCAGGGTTGATCTCGAACTCGATCACGTCCTCGCGCAGGTGCAACGCGTCGACGGCGCTGTCTCCAGGCTTGCCCTCGTCGGGCTGTAGGACCAAGATCCCGGTGTGGTCGTCACCGAGGCCCAGCTCGCTGGCCGAGCAGATCATGCCGTCGGAGACGTGACCGTAGGTTTTCCTGGCACCGATCTCGAAGCCACCGGGGAGCACGGTGCCGGGCAGCGCCACGACGACGACGTCGTTGACGGCGAAGTTGAGCGCGCCGCACACAACGCCGCGTGGTTGCTCCTCCCCGACGTCGACCTGACACCAGCGGATGGTCTTCCCGTTGGAGTGCTGCTCCTCGACGAAGCCCAGTACGCGGCCGATGACCAAGGGGCCCCTGACCTCAGCTCCGGCTGACTCGAGCGCCTCGAGCTTCAGACCGAGCATGGTCAGCCGGTCAGCGAAGGCCTTGACATCGGCGTCAGCGGGCAGGTCGACGAAGTCGCGGATCCAGGACACGGGCACGCGCACCGCTACCACCCTGTCCCGGGAGTTGCCAACACGCGCCACTCGACCGCCAGCGGCTCAGCGGTGTGCTCCGGCCCTCCCACCGCTAGAGCTCCAGCCCGAACGGCAACGTGAAGCGCACGTCGCCTTCGACCATGTCGCGCATATCGGCTACTCCGTGCCGGAACATCATCGTCCGCTCGATCCCCATACCGAACGCGAACCCTGAGTACTCCTGCGGATCTACGCCGCAGGCGACCAGCACCCGTGGGTTGACCACGCCGCATCCACCCCACTCGATCCACCCCTCGCCACGGCAGGTTCGACAGGTCTCGACCTCCGGCTCGAGGCCCCGGCACACGAAGCACACCACGTCGACCTCGGCACTGGGCTCGGTGAACGGGAAGTACGACGGACGGAACCGGGTAGTGATGCCGTCGCCGAG
This sequence comes from Nocardioidaceae bacterium, assembly GCA_050700615.1. Classification (GTDB taxonomy): domain Bacteria; phylum Actinomycetota; class Actinomycetes; order Propionibacteriales; family Nocardioidaceae; genus JBOHDU01. The sequence goes on along the minus strand of JBOHDU010000111.1, from coordinate 3,210 downwards.
CATCGCGGTGGCGAAATGGTCGAGGGTGCCCTTGAGGTGCGCCATCGACAGCCCGCGGTCGACGGCGAGCCCCTCCACCTGGTGAAACACCGGCGAGTGGGTGGCATCGAGCTCGTCGGTCCGGAACGTCTTGCCCGGGCAGATGACGTAGATGGGAGGGTTCCGGGTCAGCATCGTGCGTGCCTGGCCAGGCGACGTGTGCGTCCGGAGTACGGCTCCCCAGGCCGGCGGGTCGAGGAAGAACGTGTCCATCATCGACCGGGCCGGGTGGTCGGGCCCGATGTTGAGGGCGTCGAAATTGAGCCATTCGGCCTCGACCTCCGTACCGTCGACAACCTCCCAACCCATAGCGATGAACACCTCCCCGATCCGCTCCTGAAGTGTGGTCAGAGGGTGTCGAGAGCCCGGAGGCAGCCGGTCGGTGGGAAGCGTGACGTCGACGGTCTCCTCGTCGAGCATCCGCGCCTCGGCCTCGGCCTCGAGCACGGCGTTGCGAGCGACCAGGGCCTGGTTGACCTCGCCCCGTGCCTTGCCGACCCGCATACCGGCCTCCTTGCGGGCCTGCGGCGGCAGCGACCCGATCTCGCGGTTGGCCAACCCGAGTGGAGAGCGATCGCCGGCGTGGGCGAGCCGAACCTGCTTCAACGCGTCGAGCGTGGGCGCCGCCGCGATGGCCGCAAGGGCTTGGTCGCGCATGCGCTGGACCTCCGCGGGGTGAAGCGGGGTTACCGCGACGGGGTCATAGTTGGTGTTGGGGCCCGACACGTGCCTGGTCCTTTCCGGGTGTCGCTGGGTCAGTGTAGTGGTCGTGACCACCGGGAAGGCGGGCTGCCGGCCGTGAACCGGTGTCCGACTACTCGTCAGTCGTCGAGTGTCTCAGGCCGCCCGGACGGCAGGTTCACGCGCATGCGGGCCCCGCCGCTGGGCGAGTCCTCGACCAGCACCTGTCCCCCATGGGCGTCGATCAGTCCGCCGACGATGTAGAGGCCGAGACCAGAGCCACCGGCTTTGCCGTGCTTCCAGAACTTCGTGAAGATGCGCGGGCGGATCTCAACCGGGATGCCGTCGCCCTCGTCGTCGACGACGATCTCGGCGCCGCCATCCTCGAGATCGGACACAGTCACCTCGATGTCGCCGTCACCGTGCCGGATGGCGTTCTCGACCAGGTTGGCCATGACTTGAGCGAGCTTGTCCCGGTCTACCCACACGGTCGGGCGCGCGTCGGCCTGCAACGTGATCCTCCGTTGGCCCGTCCCCGACAACGACTCGAGCTGTGCTTGGACGGCGTCGACGAGGTCGACCGGCTCGGGCCGGATGGAAAGCCGGCCGGTGTGGATGCGCGCGACGTCGAGCAACTCGGCGATGAGCCTGGTGAGCCGGTCGGCATCGGCATCGACCGTCTTGAGCATCAGCACCTTCTGCGAGTCGGAGAGCTGTCCCCACCTGAGCAGCAAGGTCGCAGTGAACCCCTTGACCCCGGTCAGCGGGGATCGGAGCTCGTGCGCGACGGTGGCGACCAGATCGGAGCGTTCGCGGTCGGCTCGCTCGCGCGAGCGGGCATCGCGAATCCCGATGGCGCACGACGTCACCTTCCCGGCCGGCCGGTCGCGGTGGATCGCCGCGGTCACGAGCAGCTCACGCCCGGACGCAGTGAACCAGGACGACTCGACCACCCGGCGTCGGATCGCCAGCCCGTCGTAGGGCCTCACGCAGGAGACCCAGTCCTTGCCCTCGAGGTTCTGCACGGCGAGCACGTTGTCGAGGAGCTCGCCCTCCATGTCGTCGACTGCGACACCGAGCAGGTCGGCGGCCCTCGTGTTGATGTCGCTCACCCGACCGTCGGCATCGGCCACGACGACACCGTCGGGCAGCGCATCGATACCGCGTGCGGTCGGACCCGCCGACATTCCCACCTCCGTGTCTACCCCATGAGAGTAAACGACCAAACCCACCTATGCTGACCGCGCCGATCAGGTCAGTCGCCCGATCGGCCCGCCGCTCCCCTCGCCGGCCGCTCGCGCAGCTGGGCACGTGCCGACGTGTAGAGACACACGGCGGCAGCGGTGGCGAGGTTGAGACTTTCCGCGTGCCCGTAGATGGGGACGCGTACGACGTAGTCGGCCTGAGCGGATTCGTCCTCGGGTATCCCCCACGCCTCGTTACCAAACATCCACGCGGTGGGACGGGCCAGCAACCCGGACTCGGCGGCCTCGTCGAGACCGAGGGAACCGCCCGCATCGGCGGCCAGCACGATCACACCTGCATCGTGCAGAAGCGTCACCGCTTCCTCGACCCGGCATCCGAACGACATCGGCAGGTGGAACAGCGAGCCGGCACTGGCCCGGACGGCCTTGGGGTTGTAGGGATCGACCGAGGTGCCGGCGAACACGACCAGGTCTGCCCCGGCAGCGTCGGCGCACCGGGTCACCGTCCCGGCGTTACCAGGATCGCGCACACTCGCGCACAGAGCCACGAGTCGGATCGTCCTGGGGTGGGAGCTGAGCCAGCCGGCAAGGTCGACGTCGAGGAACTCACACACAGCGACCAGTCCCTGAGGGGTCATGGTGCCGCTCAAGCCGGCCACCGCATCGTCGTCAGCCAACCGCCACGGCACCTCGACGGCTGCCGCCGCCGCCCGCAGCTCGGGGTAGTGCGCCGTCGCCGCAGCTGTCGCGAAGACCTCGACGCAGCCCGACGGGGGCGTCAGGGCCTCGCGGACGGACTGCGGACCTTCGGCGAGGAACCGTCGCGCCGACGCGCGAGAAGCGCGCCGAGCAAGCCGGCGAGCCGCCTTCACCCGCGATGAGCGGGTCGTCAGCTGCTCAGGCTCCCCCACACCACACCTCCATCCGGAGGGTCGGCCACCGTAGTCGAACCATCGACCCGGTAGCCGGCCGGATCAGGACGCGGCAGCGGTCGTGTCCGGGGTGACCGCGGTGGTCGCCGGCACGTGCGCCTTCGCGACCTCGACGAGCTGGACGAAGGCAGCGTTGTCGTGAACCGCGAGATCGGCGAGGATCTTGCGGTCGACCTTGACCCCCGCCTCACGCAGGCCCTGGATGAACCGGTTGTAGGTCATGCCGTTGGCGCGGGCAGCAGCGTTGATGCGCTGGATCCACAGCCGCCGGAACTCGCCCTTGCGAGCCTTGCGGTCACGGTAGCTGTAGCCCAGCGAGTGCTGGACCTGCTCCTTGGCCTTGCGGTAGAGCC
>JBOHDU010000110.1:0-2341 GCA_050700615.1 Nocardioidaceae bacterium | reverse complement strand
GCTCCACCACGGGGCGGTCAGGCCGCCTTGGCCCCGAGGTAGCCGTTCGGGTCGAGCACGTACTTGCGGGACGCGCCCTTGTCGAACTCCTGGTAGCCGCGCGGCGCCTCGTCGATCGTGATCGGTGTCGCGTTGACGTTCTTCGCGATGTGTACCCGGTCGTGGAGGATCGCCATCATCAGGCCGTGGTTGTACTTCATCACCGGGCACTGCCCGGTCGTGAAGGCAAGCGACTTCGCCCACCCGGTGCCGAGACTCAGCGACAGTGATCCGACCTTCGCCGCCTCGTCGACGCCGCCGGGGTCGCCGGTGACGTAAAGGCCGGGGATCCCGAGCGACCCACCGGCAGCGGTGACGTCCATCAGCGAGTTGAGCACCGTTGCCGGTGCCTCGGTCTGAGACCCGTCGCCGTGACCTCGAGCCTCGAAACCGACGGCGTCGACACCACAGTCGACCTCGGGTACCCCGAGGATCTGCTCGATCTCGTCCTTCGGGTCACCCTTGGAGATGTCGACGGTCTCGCAGCCGAAGCTGCGGGCCTGTGCCAGCCGGTCCTGGTTGAGGTCGCCGACGATGACGGTGGCCGCCCCGAGAAGCATCGCTGACGTTGCGGCCGCGAGCCCGACCGGGCCCGCACCGGCGACGTAGACGGTCGAGCCGACACCGACTCCGGCCGATACGCAGCCGTGGAAACCGGTGGGGAAGATGTCGGACAGCATGGCGAGGTCGAGGATCTTCTCCATCGCCAGGTCCTTGTCGGGGAACTTCAGGAGGTTCCAGTCGGCGTACGGCACCGCGACGTACTGTGCCTGGCCACCGACCCAGCCGCCCATGTCGACATAGCCGTAGGCGGAACCCGGGCGGTCCGGGTTGACGTTGAGGCAGATTCCGGTCTTGCGCTCGTTGCAGTTGCGGCAGCGCCCACAGGAGATGTTGAACGGTACGGAGCAGATGTCGCCCACCTTGATGAACTCGACACCTGGCCCGACCTCGACCACCTCTCCCGTGATCTCGTGGCCGAGGACGAGGCCCTCGGGAGCGGTGGTCCGGCCGCGAACCATGTGCTGGTCGCTGCCGCAGATGTTCGTCGCCACGGTCTTGAGGATCGCCGCATGCGGCAAACTGCGGCCGACGTTGGCCGGATTCACCCCTGGACCGTCCTTGAGCTCGAATGTCGGGTAGTCGATGGTCTCCACAGCCACCTGACCCTTGCCTGTGTAGGCGACTGCTTTGTTTGCTGTCATCGGAGACGGTCCTTTCGTACGGGCGCCGGCACGCCGCCGACGCGACGGCCCGCCGAGCCCCGTCTCAGCGGTGGGTGCTTGTGCACCGCTCCTTCGACCATAGGCAGGCGTGACCGCGGTCACAAGGCGCTACCCGAGCGGGCATCCGGGCGCGCTCGACCGAGGGTCGGGCGACAGGCTGAGCTCGCAGCGATCCCGCTCGGTTGGAGATAGCCCGACATCTTCTGGCAGAATGTGGCCCGACTCCGTGTCAGCCGGGCCCTCTCTCCCGGCCGGACGCGGATCCTGGGCGGGCAGCGAACCGAGGCCCACCTCCGCACGCCGTACGCAACCACACCTGACATGCAAGGAGACACCACACCCGTGGCCGTCAAGATTCGCTTGAAGCGGATGGGCAAGATCCGCCAGCCGTTCTACCGCATCGTCGTCGCCGACTCGCGCACCAAGCGCGACGGCCGCGTGATCGAGGAGATCGGCAAATACCACCCCAAGCAGGATCCGTCCTTCATCGAGGTCGACTCCGAGCGGGTGCAGTATTGGCTGGGCGTCGGCGCGCAACCGAGCGAGCCGGTCACCGCGATCCTCAAAGTGACGGGGGACTGGCAGGCATTCAAGGGCGAGCCGCCGCCCGCGCCGATGAAGGTGGCCGAGCCCAAGCGGGACAAGGCCGATCTCTTCAACGAGGCCCTCAAGGACTCACAGAGCGAGCCCAAGACCGAGGCGGTGACCCCGCGCCGGACCGCAACGGCCAAGAAGGCCGAGAAGCCGACCGACGCGGGGGTCCGCGCCGAAACCGCAGCGCCGGAGACCGCAGCGCCGGAGACCGCAGCCCCCCCCGCGCGAGCCGCCGACGAGTCCGGCGACGCCGAGTCCACGGCCGAGGAGTCCACGAAGCAGGACGCTGTCGAGGACCCGATGTCGGCTGCCGCCGATGAGGCCGACACCAGCGCCTCCTCCGGCGTCGGCTCGGCAGACGACGGCGCCGAGGCGGAGCCTCCCGCGGCTACCGACACGACAGGTGACTGAGCATGCTCGCCGAGGCCCTCGACCACCTCGTTCGCGGCATCGTCTACCATCCCGACGATGTGACAGTGCGC
>JBOHDU010000109.1:0-5353 GCA_050700615.1 Nocardioidaceae bacterium | reverse complement strand
GGGTACGACGTGGCTGGGGCGCTCAGCGGGTCTCTCGGTGCGGCTGGTGCTTGCGGCAGCGCGGGCAGAACTTCGCCAGCTCCATGCGGTCGGGGTCGTTGCGGCGGTTCTTCTTGGTGATGTAGTTGCGCTCCTTGCACACGGTGCAGGCCAAGGTGATCTTGGGACGGACGTCGGTGCTCTTGCTGGCCACGGGGCTGCCTCTTCTGTGCTGGACATTCGGTGCTTGACACGTACTGGTCTGCGTGCGGGTGGTGCGGGGGTGCTGCTGTGCTGCTGTGCTGCAACACGAACGGCTGTGCAACGCGAACGGCCCTGCGGGCATTCCATCGCACCGTCGAGCGGTGACGTAGCGGGGGCGGGACTCGAACCCGCGACACCACGATTATGAGCCGTGTGCTCTGACCACCTGAGCTACCCCGCCGCAGGACATGTGCAGGCCGCAGGCTCGACACCTGCGGCGGACCCGTCCCCGAGCCCCAATACGGAATCGAACCGTAGACCTTCTCCTTACCATGGAGACGCTCTACCGACTGAGCTATTGGGGCAAGCGACGTATGAGGATACACAGCCCGACACCTCCGGCGCTAATCGTCACCCGACCCCGCCGGCGCTCATCGTCAAGAGTCCTCCTCCCACCCCACCTCCCCATCGGACCCCAACATCGGCTACCGCTCCGGCGGGCAGCCGCCCGACTGGCCGCTGCACCCCGAAATGGTGGGTCATGGTGGAGAGCGGGTCCCACGGCGGGGCCGGTGAAGGAAGGGCAATGGGGAGCGAAAGTGAACGCCCGGCCTCAAGGGACCGGGCGGACGGTGGCAGGTGCAGGGTTCGAACCTGCGTAGGCATCAGCCGACAGATTTACAGTCTGCTCCCTTTGGCCACTCGGGCAACCTGCCTGGTTGTCTTCAGCCCCAGATGGTGGGGCCGCGCAGCGAGCGACAAGGATAACCCACGCTCTAGGCTGAGTGCACAAGTCCCCAGGGAGGGCGACACCGGGAGGATCGCGACATGGCCGGCGACTCATCGTTCGACATCGTCAGCAAACTCGACCACCAGGAGGTCGACAACGCCCGCAACCAGACCGCAAAGGAGATCTCGCAGCGCTTTGACTTCAAGAACACCGGTGCTTCGATCACCTGGCACGGCGAGTCCTCGCTGACGGTGACCGCGAACGCCGAGGAGCGTGCGCTTGCGGTGATCGACGTGTTCAGGGAACGGCTGATCAAGCGGGGACAGTCGCTGAAGATCCTCGACGTAGGGCAGCCCCACAGTTCCGGCCGGGAGGTCAAGGTCGAGATCGACCTCAAGGAGGGAATCAACCAGGAGCAGGCGAGGAAGGTGTCGAAGCTGATCCGCGACGACGGGCCCAAGGGCGTCAAGGTCCAGGTTCAGGGCGAGGAGTTGCGCGTCTCGAGCAAGAAGCGAGACGACCTCCAGGCGGTCATCGCCCTGATCAAGGCCCAGGACTACGACTTCGCCGTGCAGTTCACCAACTACCGCTGAAGCGGCGCGCTTGCGCTGATCAGCGACCTGCTGGGCACGACGAGTCCGCACCCAGTCCGCACGAAGCCAGCGAGCGCGTCGGCATCAACTACCCCCACGCGCGTCGTCTCCTGCGTCCCGACCCGATGGACGACAATCAGCCCGTGAGTCCGAGGACCCTGCCCGGTGACAGCCATGGCTGAGGAGTGGTTCCGTTCGCCCGAGTGGACGCCCCAAGCGCAGGCCGACTTCGAGGCCCGCCTGGCGCGGAGCAGGCCGCACAACCGCGCGCAGTACCTCCGCATCAAGGGCCTGGCGCTGCGCGATGCGGGAGAGATCCAGGGCGCCCGTGCCCTGTGGGAGCGAGTCATCGCGGACGAAACCGAGCATTGGCCGCAGGTATCGGGGGCCCTCGAGCACCTCGGCGACTCGCACCGGAACGAGGATCCCGCTCTGGCCGAGACCTACTACCGCCGGATCATCGCGGATTACCCGACGTTGAGTGGCACGACAGCATGCGTGCACCTTTCCCTCGCGGAGCTCCTGCTCGACCGCGGAGACGAGGCCTCGATCGACGAGGCGGCCAAGCTCCTCGAGGCGTGGATCGGCAGGTTCAGCATCCCCTTCCCGAACGCCCACTTCCGCTTCAACCTTGCCCTGATCCGCGCAGCCCAGTCGTTGGGCGACAGGGAGACGGTCACACGGGCCGCGCGAACCGCCCTCGGCCTCGCCACACGAGGTCCCGTCTACCCCCGCCAGGGGGATGTTGGCGTGGTCGAGACGGATTCCAAGACGCTGCGCAGGCTCAAGCGCCTGGCCAGGCAGGTCTGAGGCACCGTCAGTCGGCGAGGTCGACCTGCCTGAGCTCAGCTCGGGACACGGCAAACAGAGCCGGCCCGTCGCCGGTCGTCGCGGACCAGATCCGGTCCTGGTGCCGGATGAAGCATTCCGCCATTGCCTGGGCCGTGAGGTTCCCTGACGTAAGGCAGAAGGCTCGAACGTCATGTGCGATGAGGGCCTGGCGCTCGGCAGCGCGGTACTTGATCCGTTCATCCTTCATGAGAACGGGCCAGCCTTGACGCCCAGCAAGCTCGAGCCACTGGACGTCGCCGACAGCCTCATCCTGGGGCACTCCGTAGTGCTCGGACAGTGTCACCAACGACCAATCGGCCTGTCGAAGGAGCGCCGGGACGCGCACCCGGCCGAGGCTGCGATCGACGAAGAACAGCGGCCCCGGCACCCTCGACAACCTCAGTTCGTCTTGACTACCTGGCGGACCGCGTCCTCAAGTTCGAGGTAGGGGATTCTGTACTCCTCGGCAACGACCGACAGCTCCTCACCGGCCCGGAAGAGCGACAAAGCGTCCTCGAGCCGCGCGCCGCCATGGGCGAAGATCGGCTGCCCAAAGGACCTGCGCACATCGGCGACGAGTTCGGCGTGCTCGAAGCCAGGCAGGGGAAGAAGAGCCGCGAATCCGTCGGCGTCGAACACGATGCGCTGGAGGTAGTCCATGACGATCTCGGTGAAAACTCGCTGACCATTGCGCACGACGACGAGCTCGCGAACGGCGTCAGCGTCGTCGCCGCCTGCCTTGTCGGCGTAGTCGAAGATGACCTCAGCGCCATCAGTGAAGAGCTTCTCCGAAGCCAGCGCATGCTGAACGCCCATCTCCTGATTGAGTCGCTCGAGGGACGGCCGGATTCGCTGAAGTGAAACGCCTGCCTTCCGGATCGCCGCCAGCGCATAGCCCTCGGCCAGCCCGATGAAGGGGATTGCAGGACCGCGCTGGCCGACCTTGCCAACGGCCGTGATCACGGGCCGTCCGCTGACTTCGCGCCCTTGGATGACCGCGTGGTAGCCGCGCGACCAGTTGCGGAAGGTCGACTCGGATAGGCCCAGGTAACGCGATGCCTCGGCCTGCGTGTAGAGCGGCGCGTCGAACTTGTCGACGGCGGACTCGACTTCGAGAACAGTCACCGGAACCTCCTCCCCGCCTGTTGGTGATACTCAATCATGGCTCATGGTGGGGACAGACCGGGCCACTCCGGCGAACGACCCAGTCCGCGGAGAGTCCGCAACAGGGCAAGATGCAGCTGTGATCAGCAACTACTCCCCGAAGGTCCGGACCTCAGCCTCACCCTCAACACACGCCTACCACCGTCGGCCAATCCCACAGTCCCGGTCCACCAACTACCGCTGATTCACGCTCAGTGCGCTGTCTGTTGGGGCCGCTGACTGACCGGGTCACATCGTGTGCAGCAGACTCCAGCAAGGAGATCGACTTTCAACGACGTTCGTTGTCTTCGACACCCATCCCGGCGCGGCGTGCACGCACGATGGCTTCGGAACGGTCGGCGACCTGCAGCTTTGCGAAGATGCTCGACACGTTGTTGCGCACGGTCTTCGGACTCAGCGCCAACCGGGTCGCGATGCCGGAGTTGCCCAAGCCGGTGGCGATCAGCTCGAGCACCTCGCGCTCGCGCTCGGTAAGCTCGGGGAAGACCACGTCGTCGCGGGCGGACAGCGGTCGGGTGAGGTAGCTGAGCACCCGCTCAGCCACACCGGGACCGAGGATCGCCTCCCCGCGCGCGACCGCGGTGATCGCCCGCTCGACGTCCGGGCTGTCGGCGCCCTTCACGAGGTAGCCCCGGGCGCCGGCCCGCATCGCGGAGAAGACCGACTCGTCGTCCTCGAACATGGTCAGCACGAGCACCCCGACGTCCGGGAGCGCCTGCACGATCTGCCGGGTGGCGGTCACGCCGTCCACGTCGGGCATTTCAAGGTCCATCACGACCACGTCGGGCCGGTGCTCATGGGCGAGCCGCAGCGCGTCGGCGCCATCGGTGCCCTCAGCCACCACCTCAACGTCCGGCAGCGCTCCGAGCAACGCCTTGAGGCCGTGCCGGAACACCGGGTGGTCGTCGACCAGCAGCACCCGGATCACCGTTTCACCACCGGGAGCACTGGGAGCAGGGCCGCGACCCGGGTGCCACCCAGGGTTGCCGAGCCGGTCTCGCAGCTGCCGCCGAGCTCGGCCGCACGCTCCCGCATCGCGGCCAGACCTACGCCGTGACGACGACTCGGCGGGAGCCCGACGCCGTCGTCCTCGACCTCCAGCCGCAGCTGCCCGCTGCCGTTGAGGGAGATGCACACCCGGCAGTGCCGCGCCGAGGCGTGCCTCGAGACGTTGGTGAGCGCCTCGGTGGCGATCCGGTACACCGCCACTTCGACCGCCGCGGGTAGTTCGCCGATGCCAGTCGCGTCGACGCCGACCTCGAGGCCGGGGTCACGCTCGGTCAAGAGGCGCGCCTGCTGGCGGACCGCACCAACGAGACCCAGCTGGTCGAGCGCGGGCGGGCGCAGGTCCTCCACGAGCCGGCGCACGTCGGCCAGCGACGCCTGCACCTCTGCCTTGAGCTGGTCGGCGAGGGCCGCCGCCTGGTCGGGGTGCTCGGCGGCGAGCCGGTGGACGGCATCAAGCCCGAGGGCCACCCCAGCGAGCGCCGGGCCAAGGCCGTCGTGCAGGTCTCGGCGGATCCGGCGGCGCTCCTCCTCGCGGGCGCTGACCAGGCCCTCCCTGGACCGCTGCAGGGCGGAGGCGAGCCGGGTCGCATGTGCGGCCACCCCGATCTGCCGGCCGAGGTCGGCCAGCAGCCCCAGGTCGGCCGGGCGGAACGGGTCGCGGGCAGTTCGTGGGGCGACGATCAGCCGGCCGAGGTTCTCACCGCGGAACATCAGCGGGACCTCGTGGACCTCGGAAACCGGTTGTCCATGGACCCCGGCCAGCGGTCCGTCGTCCTCGCGCTCGACCTCGACCCGCACGTAGGGCAGCCGCAGCGAGTCGGCAACCGTGTTGGCCACCTCGGTC
>JBOHDU010000108.1:0-2092 GCA_050700615.1 Nocardioidaceae bacterium | reverse complement strand
CCCATCGGCTGAACCGTGAGGGCCCGAGACTCGGGTGTCCCGGCCCCGTCTATGCCTGGTCGGATGCAGAACTCAGGCTCCGGAGCTGCTCCCAGTGCCCTTCGGAGACGACGTCGACGTCGCCGTCGACCACCGTGATCGCCGTCTGGTCGTCCATCGCGTACGCCGTGTTCGGGATGCCCGCCGCCCACTGCTCCGCCTCGGCCATGGAGTTGCCTGGCATGCCGTCGGCAGCCAGGTGAGGGCAGATCGAGAAGTCGACGACGCCCAACGTGGTCTCGTCGCCGGTGGGTGGTCGCCAGTGGATGAAGTCGTCGCCGACGGTGGGGGTCATCACCATGCTCCCCGCGCTGAGCCCCACCCAGACGGTCTCGCTCAACGACGGCAGCATCTCCGCCAGCCCGGACTCGCGCATCCAGTAGCACAGGTAGAGGACGTCACCGCCCCCGACGAGCAGGACGTCGGCTTCCCGGACGAGCGGCACCCAACGTTCCTTGTCGATGCTGGGCAGCGCGGTCAGCTCCAGCACCCCGACGGACTTCCAGCCCAGGTCGACCATGGGGTTCTCGGAGTTGCCGCTGATGAACTGCCACGCTCTCTCTCCCGGGCCGACCCTGGGATGCCCGTATATCGCAGTGGGGATGCACAGCGCGGTGGACTCGGCGATCGGCTTGCCGAGGAGCTGGACGAGCGCGTCGCGGATGCTGGCGTTCGTCACACCCCCCGAGGTGAGAAGAAGCTTCAAGGTTTCTCCTGGAAGTGAGTGCAGTCGAATGCGGAACGGCGACCGTGCGGTCCGTCCACCCTTACTACGAACGGCCCGGCCCCGATTCGACACATCTGATCAGATTCGGCCGAGGATATCCCGCCACCCGTCGGAGTGACTCACTTGTTGGGGGACGCTTCGGGGCAGAGAGACCGCGCGTGTGCGAGCGTCTGGAGGGAGCACCACCGGCCAAGGCCCATCACACACGTCACGATCCCGACCCGAGCCAAGTCCGCTGATCCCCACCATGCACCCGGGCCGCACCCGCATCGCGCCGAGTTGGCGACGGAAGGACGCGGGCGCCATGCGACGGTCTGACGGGCCAGCCGACCCTTGTGGCAACCCCACCTCGAGGTGACGAACGGTCTAGGGAACCAGGCGCGCGATCAGCTCGACCTCGACGGCGATGTCGAAGGGCAGCTCCGCCATGCCAACGGCACTGCGTGAATGGCGACCCGCCTCGCCGAAGACTTCCACCAGCAGGTCCGAGCAGCCGTCGATCACCGCCGGCGTGTTGTTGAACCCAGGCGCAGCATTGACCATTCCGAAGACCTTCACGATCCTCTCGATGCGATCGAGTCCGATCTCGGCGTCCAGGGTGGCGAGGATCGACATCGCCGTCATGCGGGCCGCTTGTCGACCTTGCTCGAGCGTCAGGTCTCCGCCTACTTTGCCGGTGATCATGGTGTCTGCATCGATGGGGCCGTGCCCGCCCACGTGCACCAACCCCCCGTCGACCGTGCAGGCCAGGTAGTTGCCTGCAGGAGGAAACGCCGCAGGAAGGACCAACCCCAGCTCGTGCAGGCGCTCAACGATCATGGCGGCAGCCTAGGACCGCTGCGTCTCCAGAGTCCGGGCGGGCCGGGGGTGGCGGTGAGACCCGATGTGGGAGACACCCAGCCCAGATGACCGCGGCGCTACCGGCTTTGCTCTAGGTTCGTCGTGTGCTGGTCGCGGTGGCGAAGGAAAGGCGTGAGGGGGAGACCCGCGTCGCCATGGTGCCCGAGCTTGTCGGCAGGCTGAGCGCGCTCGGCTACGACGTGCACCTCGAGCCGGGTGCCGGGCTCGACGCTCTGCACCCCGACGAGGCGTATGCCGCCGCCGGCGCAACCCTCGATCCCGACCCGATGGCCACTGCCGACGTGGTCCTCTCAGTCCAGCCGCTCAGCAGCCGACAGCTCCGCGGGCTTCCTCAGGGCGCCGCGACGATCTCGTTCCTTCCGCCTGCACAATCGCTCGACGAGGTCGTCGAGCGACGCGACCTGGGCATCACGTCGTTCGCCATGGAGCTGGTGCCCAGGATCTCCCGGGCCCAGTCGATGGACG
>JBOHDU010000107.1:0-4319 GCA_050700615.1 Nocardioidaceae bacterium | reverse complement strand
CACGCGCTCGACCCCGAGCGGTACTTCATCGTCGCCATCAACCAGATCGGCAGTGGCCTGTCCACCTCCCCCCACAACGCCGGCGGCCCCAACGCCTCGATCGCCATGTCGAACTTCACCGACGTGCGCATCGGCGACGACGTCGTGGCCCAGGAACGACTCCTTAACGAGCACTTCGGCGTGGAACAACTGGCGCTCGTCGTGGGCGGCTCCATGGGCGCCCAGCAGACCTACGAGTGGGCGGTGCGCTTCCCGGACAAGGTGCAGCGCGCCGCCCCTATCGCCGGCACCGCGCGCAACACCCCTCACGACTACCTCATCGCCGAGATCATGCGCGAGGCGACCCGCTCCGACCCGGGCTGGAACGGCGGGGAGTACAAGTCCAACGTCGACGTCGTCGAGGGGCTCAGGCACCAGGCTCTCAACTGGACAGTGGTCGGCTTCTCCACCGAGTTCTGGAAGCAGGAAGGGTGGAGAGCCCTGGACTTCGACTCGAGGGAGGCGTTCCTCGCTGGCTTCGTTGAGCCGTATTTCACCGCGATGGACCCCAACGACCTGATGACACAGTCGTGGAAGTGGCAGCGCGGGGACGTGAGCCGCCACACCGGCGGCGACCTCGAAGCCGCTCTGGGGCGGATCACCGCGAAGACGTTCGTCATGCCCATCGACGAGGACCTCCTTTTCCCCGTCCGCGACTGCTCGCCGGAGCAGGAGATGATCAAGGGCAGCGAGCTACGGGTGATCGAGGACGTCCTCGGCCACCTCGCCCTGTTCGGGGTGGCACCCACCTACATGCCCCAGGTCGACCGCCACCTCGGGGAGTTGCTCGACACCCAGGTCTGAGTCTTCTGGCCGGCGACCGAGCTGCAGAACCTGGCCCCGGCTATGTGAAACGAGGGCCGGCGATCGCCGGCCCTCGTGCTGGGATCAGACACACGCTTGGTATCCGCGAGGTCGTTTCTCCGGTATCTCAGTGGCGCCGTCGTGCCCGTCGTGCGGCATCCACCCGGGACGTGAACTCGGTCGCCCGAATGATCGGTGTCCCGCGCCACGGTGACATCGGGATCAGATGCTCCTCGTCATTCGACACGATAAGGAATGCGTCCACGACGGACGCCAACTCCAAGATGCGGTTGTCCTCGAAGTCGTCGCAGTCAGTGAGCCGGACTTGGGGGTCCGCTTCCCCTCCCCCGGATCGGCTCGCCATCTCCCGGAGCCGGGTCGCGTAACGCTCGGCCTGATCGGGAGCCCACCCGAACTCTTCGACCAGGACCCGTACGGTGTTCCGCAGGATGTGCGGCGATACCCACAGGGCGAACTCCTCGGCATCATTGATAATGCCAACGCATTCGGCTGCCGCATTCGCTTTGCGCGGAGGCGGGGATGGCCACTCCTCGAAGGATGATTCGTTGGCAACTACGGCGCGCACCAGCACCATCACGTCAAACACGACTGGCGCGCGGTCCTGACCATGGGTCAGGAGACCTTCCCCTTGCCAAGCGACGCCTTGATCTTGGCGTCGATCTCTTCCTCGGGGATGCCGAGCTCTTCACGCCGGCTGACGCCGTACGCTTGAAGCTCACGCAGTTCCAAGGCCGCCTCGGCGGCCTGCATCCGCCGCATAGCCTTCCTGAGGAAGGCGCTGCGGTTTCCGTCGGCGAACACCCCAACGAGGTGTTCGAGGGTCGACAACTCATCCTTGGGGATGGAGAAGCCGACGGTGACACTTGTGCTTGCTTTCACCTGCGTTGTCATGCAATCACTGTACCAAATCTGCAATGGGATGCAACCGGCATGCGGAACGAATATGTCAGGTTCCTGGGCGACGGCTTGCTCGATTTGCTCAACTGCAGCCGCTGGTGGTCCCGCAGGAGGGGCAGGCGTGACAACTGCCGGCGCGGATCATCTGGACCCCGCACTGGAAGCAGTACGGGGCGTCGGACTCGACGGCTCCGGGCACCCGATCGAGCGCCGGTCCGCCGGGCGCGCGAGCTGTCTCGACCACCGACGAGCTCGGGGTCGTCGCCTCCTCCACACCGGGCAGGGTGGGCTGTGTTCGCTCGATCGTGGTCAGCACACCTAGCTCGACGCGCTCGTCGTAGGTCAGGTAGTCGACGGCAAGCCGGCGGAAGATGTAGTCGACGAGCGATTGGGCGATACGCAGGTCCGGGTCGTCGGTCATGCCGGCGGGCTCGAAGCGCATGTTGGTGTACTTGCGGACGTACGTCGCCAGCGGCACCCCGTGCTGCAGCCCGAGGCTGATGGCGATCGAGAAGGCGTCCATGATCCCCGACAGGGTGGAGCCTTGCTTCGAGACCTTCATGAACACCTCGCCCGGCCGCCCGTCGTCGTACTCCCCCACCGTCACGTACCCCTCGCAGTCCGATACCCGGAAGGCGAACGTGTAGGACTTGCGCTTGCGGGGCAGCCGCTCGCGGATCGGCTGCTTGACCACCACGGTCTGGCGTTCGAGCGCCTGCTCCAGCTCGGCGACCTTGACGGCAAGCTCGGCGTCGTGCACCTCGGCCGGGGAAGACCCCGGGTCGGCGGCGGCCTTCTTGGCGGTGGCCAGTGGCTGGGCCACCTTGCAGTTGTCCCGGTAGATGGCAACCGCCTTGAGGCCCAGCTGCCAGGCCTCGATGTGCAGTTGCTCGACGTCTTCGACCGTGACGTGCTCAGGCATGTTGACGGTGTTGTGATTGACGATGCCATTCCCGACGAATGCGTGGGTGGACGGGACGGACAGGTCGAACACTTCGCGGAAGCCTCGCTCGACGACAGAAGAGACCGGGCTGAAATGCAGATCGTCGTCGATGACGGTCTGGAGCCAAGACGGAAGCCGCACCCCCGGCTCCGCCGCGACCCGCAGGAGCGTGCGCCGGCTGATGTGCCCTGTGCGGGGATCGAGCAGGAACCTGTATCGGCCCCTCGGGGACGCCCCTCGCGGCTCACTGCTGTGGGGCAGGAGCTCGTACACCTCTCTCGGAGAGATGCCAGGAACCAGATCGCTGGTGGCTCTATTGCCGATGATTCTGGTGCGCAAAAGCTCGGCGCGGGCCGCCTTGTCTGGCTCGAGGAACGGCACTAGCGACACCAGCTTCTGCGCCCGTTCTCCGGTTGCGTACACCTCGTCGTAGACCTTGCCATTGCGGTAGTTGGCCTTGCTGACCCGGCCATGCAATACACCGAGGTTCGTCAGGACCGCCTGTAGGTCATCGAGCATCGCCGGGGAGTCGACGCATATGGCCCACTTGGTGGAGCCGTCGGCGATGCAATAGGCATCCAGCGCCAAGCCCCGCAGGAAGGCGAGAACGTGGGCGCGCGGTGAGCGAAGCACGGCATCCGGGATCCGCTTGGCAGATGCCCGGTCACCACAGCCGAGATACTCCAGGAACTCCACGACCGTCTTAGAGTGCACTTTCACAGACGGGCAACGGTCCTTCGGGCGACAGATGACCGGTGGGATCCCGAAGACCCGCTCGAGAGCGGCGGCAACCTGCTCCAGTACCGTGTCCACCGAATTGGTGATGGAGACCGTCCACACGGAACGAGTCGTGTGTCCCTCGGACGCATAGGCACCCAGGACGAGCGCCAGGTCCTCGGTCATCTCCTCGGGGACCCGGACGGACCGTTGCGACCCGTAGAGAGGGGACGGGCGGAAGTCGTCGAAGCGAGCCGGTAGCGACGACCACAAGTCGTCGCCATATCGCACTGCGATCCAGTCGCCCTCGCTGATCTCATCGAGACGCTTCCATGAGAGACCTGCTTCTCCATCGGCGGACAGCAGCCGATGATTGGTCGTCCCGACCACCCTGTGCCCCGACCGAAGCACCACCTCCGTCACTGCTCGAACCCCTCCGTAGTAGAAGGCGTCAGTCTTGGCAGGGCCCCCGAGGGACGATACCTCCATGACCTCGGGACGGAAGCTGTCAGCGGGTTCCCCACGCCTCATGGACGCGATCCTCACCAAGCCGTCTGCGGACGCGACCAACGTCTCCCCTACAACGCACTTCGATATCGCACCCGAGATGAACGGCTGGACGGCGCCCATCATGCGCACGTGGCCGCGGTAGTCGATCGGGTTGTCTCCCATGGAGCAAGCGAACACGGGCAGATGGTCGCCGCTGAGGTGTGGCGCACCCACGATCGACTTGTGCTCGTCGATGTACCGGGTGATCTCGCCCACCTGGTCGGGCCCGTAGCCGAGCGCCCTCAGCGCTCTCGGTACGGTCCGGTTGACGATCGACATGGTGCCGCCTCCGACCAGCTTCTTGACCTTGACCAGGCCGAGGTCCGGCTCGATCCCGGTGGTGTCGCAG
>JBOHDU010000106.1:0-8948 GCA_050700615.1 Nocardioidaceae bacterium | reverse complement strand
CCTTTTGCGGGTGGTGCTCGTCGGGTGACGAGCGGTGAAATCAGAGACTCGCGGCCTTCTTGGCGACGGCAGACTTGCGGTTGGCAGCCTGGTTCTTGTGGATCACGCCGGCTGAGGCGGCCTTGTCCAGCTTCTGCGTGGCGGTCTGCGCATGGGCCTTCGCCTGGTCGACATCGCCGGCGTCGGCGGCCTGGTCGAAGCGGCGGATCGACGTCTTGAGCGCGGACTTCACGGACTTGTTGCGCTCATGGGCGGCGTCGTTCTGCTTGTTTCGCTTGATCTGCGACTTGATGTTTGCCACGGGAAGGGAGCCTCTAACTCTTGGATCGGTGTTGGGGGGTCGAGCGGATCGGCGCGACTGACGCGGCGCACGGCGTGCCCGAGAAGCGCCTGGCCAGGCTACCAGCGGGCGCTCGACGCGGCCAAATCCCGCTGTCCCTCGACGGGTAACGACCAGCCGCACAGGGAGCGGCGCACACGGCGGCCCTCGTGTTCGGGTCGGCAGGCCAGGAGCGTTGCTGGAACGGCTGCAAGACGACAGGGTGTGCGAGGCTGCCTGGCATGACAACTGCACGTGAAGGCGTCGAATCGCTGCTTGACCGGATCGAGACGGTGGATCCCCTTGTCAACGCCGTCTGCACGATCAACACCGACGCGATCGGGGTTGCCGACGAGCGGGACGCCGAGACGCGGGCCGGCCAGGCGCGCGGACCGCTCCACGGGCAGCCGGTCCTCGTCAAGGACAACGTCGACACGGCTGACCTGCTCACCACCGCAGGCTCGCTGGCGTTGGCAGACGTACCGCCTTCGGCCGACGCGATGCTGGTCAGCCGACTCCGCGACGCCGGGATGATCGTGCTCGGGAAAACCAACCTGAGCGAGTGGGCGAACATGCGCGACCAGGCCTCTACCTCCGGCTGGAGTGCGTACGGCGGCCTGACCCGCAACCCCTACGGGCTGAACCGATCCGCCGGCGGATCCAGCTCCGGCAGCGGCGCCGCGGTGGCCGCAAGGTTGGCGCCGTACGCGATCGGAACCGAGACCGACGGCTCCATCACCTGCCCGGCGGCCTTCAACGGCTGCGTCGGAATCAAGCCGACCGTCGGCCTCGTGCCCACCCAAGGCGTGGTCCCGATCTCACGCTCGCAGGACTCGCCGGGCCCGATGGCGCTGACAGTCCGCGATGCTGCCGCTCTGCTGACGGTGCTCAGCGGGGGACAGACCGACTATGCGGCGCACGCGGTCCCAGGTGGCTTGCAGGGCAAACGGATCGGGCTGCCACGAAAGCTGTTCTGGGGCTACAGCGGCCCGGCCGACGCGGCCGCCGAGCATGCCGTCGGGCTGCTAGCGGCCCAGGGGACGACGATCGTCGACGGCGCCGATCTCCTCTCGATGGTTGACTACGGGTTCGACGACGAGCTGCATGTGCTGCTGGCAGAGCTCGTGGCCGGCATGGCCTCCTACCTGGCCACCAGACCAGACGGCAGCCCTTCGACGCTCGCCGACCTGGTTGAGTTCAACAAGGGGCATTCCGAGGACGAGCTGCGCTACTTCGGCCAGTCGTTCTTCGAGCTCGCTCTGGACGTGCCGGGGATCGACTCGGTCGAGTATGCCAAGGCCCGGGCCGCGTGCCTGGAGCATGGGCGCGACGAGGGCATCGACAAGGTGCTTCGTGAGCACCGGCTCGACGCACTGTTGACGCCGTCGTACAGCCCATCGATCCCGGTCGACCTCGTCAACGACGAGCACCACGCCGGCAGCTGCACCCAACCCGCTGCCATGGCCGGCTATCCGCTGCTCACCGTGCCGTCCGGTCTGGCGCTCGGCCTGCCTGTCGGTGTGACGTTCTGGGGCACTTCAGGCAGCGAGGCGACCCTGATCGAGGTCGCTCACGGCTACGAGCTGGCGCGCGACGCCGACGCCGGGCCGCTCTCCGTGCCGACCTTCCCCGCGTTCGTCTGAGCGGGCCGACGCCGACGGTCTACCAGGGTCTTGGCGTCGGATCGCCCGCGGCTAGCAGCTCCGATCGGACGTCTCGCCCATCGGGCTGGCTCAGACCGCTGGGATTCCCAATCGTCGGCGTACACCGATCAGGCAGCGCCGCCCCAGCTCCCCCCTGAACGCCGGCAGGTTCGGCAGGGACGGGGGGTGCGGGTGGGTCGACATCATCAGGCAGTACAAACCGAGCCCAGCTATTAGGCCGGTGACGGCCGTCTGCTCGTCCCGGTCGAGGTGCAGAGTGGCGACGACGTCATCGAAGTAAGGCTCCTCGACCCACTCCAGCGCGTAGACGGCGGTGTCCCCCCACGCCGGGCCGGCGCGGCTCATTCCCCAGTCCAGCAGGACCGGCTGCTGGTCGCTGTCGCGAACCAGGATGTTGTCGTGCCGGATGTCCCAGTGGCAGAACGTGCCCGTTGACATCGCCTCGGTTGTGTCGAGCACGAGTGACGTGAGGGCCGGCAGCTCCGCACGAGTCCAGCCCGGCAACACGGCAAGCTCCGTCGAGGAGGGATCCTCAAGGATCGCGGCGTGCTTCGCCAGTCCGTCCGTAGCCGTGCCCAGATTGCTCGGGAGTCCCGGGTTGGGTGTCAGCTCGGCGGTTTGGGCTTGCACCGCTGCGAGCACCGCGTCGCGCTCTGACGTGGAGCTCCAGTCAGGATGACGGCCCGCAATGTCTTCCAGCATGATCGCCACCCACTGCTCATCGTCGTAGCAGGCGATCAGCCGCGCCCGGTAGGGCACCGACGGCAGTCGTTGGAGCACTGCCGCCTCGTGCCGGAACATGCTCGGTGTGTCCGGGTTGATGCGCGGCGCCACCGCCTTGACGAACGCTGTGGCGCCGTTCGCCGCCCGCAGGCTGACTGCCACCGCGGGGGACATCCCGCCGACGCGTTGCTGCGCGCTCACGACTGGCGCTCCGAGCTGCGCGGTGACCCACCGCCGGACTTCGGCGGGCAGCCGCCCGTACGGGACGCGCGTGCCGATGAGGCGAGCGTCGTTCGCGTCGTTCACGAGGTTGCAGCCCTTCGCTTGGTGGCAGTCACGGCCGACGTCGCGATTGCGCGGATCGCGATGATCCTTGGCCGCCCCGAGGCAACCGTCGCGTTGCTTCGCAGCCGACGTTGATCGGGGGATCCGATGTGGCCCAGTCTCGGCATCGGCGGCCCGGCGGAATTGGCGACGGGGTCGATGGTGGGATGAGGCCGAGACGAGCCTACGCTGAGGATATGCGCCCGCTGCTCCTGCTGGTCCTCCTGCTCGCGTCGCTTCCCGTGTCGCTGATCGTGGCCGGAGTATGGACTTTGCGCTCACGTGGCGGTCGTCATGTGCAACCCGTCGAGGCAGTGGTGCGGGCGGCCCCGGCGTCGTACAAGGAGCGGCACACGACGGTCGCCTACACCGCACCGGGTAGTGGGGCCGAGGTGGTCGGAGAGACCGACGAGGGTTTCATCGGTGTCAACGTCGGAGATCCGATTACGATCTGGGTGGACCCGGCGAACCCGCGGTCGTTCAGGTTGTCCGAGCCGGCGCCCTTTCTGGGCATCGGCGTGGCCGCGATCGCGGCCGGTTGCGTCATGCTGATCCTGCTGTTCCGCATGTTGCAGCTCGCCTGAGCCAGCCGACGTACACCTCCGACCGGAAGGCATGAGTGCCCAGCCCGCAGAGCAGAAAGCCATCGGCACCCCAGCCGGGCCACACCGACCCGTCGGTGATCCGGAACTTCTGCATCATCGCCCATATTGACCACGGCAAGTCGACACTGGCCGACCGCATGTTGCAGCTGACCGGCGTCGTCGACGCACGGAGTATGCGTTCGCAGTACCTCGACCGGATGGACATCGAGCGGGAGCGCGGCATCACGATCAAGAGCCAGGCGGTGCGGATTCCGTGGGTCGCCGTCAGCGGCGCTGGGGCCGGCGGCCAGTTCGTGCTCAACATGATCGACACCCCAGGTCACGTCGATTTCACCTACGAGGTCAGCCGCTCGCTCGAGGCGTGCGAAGGCGCCGTCCTGCTGGTCGACGCCGCCCAAGGGATCGAGGCGCAGACACTCGCGAATCTCTACCTCGCCCTCGAAGCCGATCTCCACATCATCCCGGTGCTCAACAAGATCGACCTGCCCAGTGCCCAACCGGAGAAGTACGCCGACGAGCTGGCGCACATCATCGGCTGCAAGCCGGCGGACGTGCACCGGGTCTCTGCGAAGACCGGGGAGGGGGTCGGGGATCTGCTCGACGAGATCGTGGCGACCGTCCCCCCGCCTCGAGGGGATCCGGCCGCCCCACCCCGGGCGCTGATCTTCGACTCGGTCTACGACACCTACCGAGGCGTCGTCACCTACGTGCGCGTGGTGGACGGGCATCTAGCCCATAGGGACCGCATCAAGATGATGTCGACCGGTGCCGTCCACGAGATGCTCGAGGTGGGGGTGATCTCGCCAGAGCCGCTGAAGGCCGGGGAGATCGGAGTCGGCGAGGTCGGGTACCTCATCACCGGGGTGAAGGAGGTCCGGCAGTCACGGGTCGGTGACACGGTGACGTCGGCCGTGCATGGGGCGACCACCGCCCTCGGTGGCTATCGGCACCCCACCCCGATGGTCTACTCCGGGCTTTACCCGATCGACGGCGACGACTACCCGGAGCTGCGTGACGCGCTCGACAAGCTGCAGCTCAACGACGCCGCGCTGCAGTACGAGCCGGAGACGTCGACAGCGCTGGGGTTCGGATTCCGGTGCGGCTTCCTCGGCCTGCTGCACATGGAGATCGTCCGCGAGCGACTCGAGCGCGAGTCCGGCCTCGACCTGATCTCGACCGCACCCAACGTCGTCTACCGCGTGGTCTTGGAGGACGGATCCGCGGTCACCGTCACCAACCCGAGTGAGTACCCCTCGGAGGGGAAGATCGCGGAGGTGCACGAGCCGGTCGTGCGGGCTACGATCTTGTCGCCCTCCGACTACATCGGCCCGATCATGGACCTGTGTCAGACGCGGCGCGGGACGCTTTTGGGCATGGACTACCTGTCGGCCGCCCGAGTGGAGATTCGCTACACCGTCCCGCTGGCGGAGATCGTCTTCGACTTCTTCGACGCGCTCAAGTCGCGGACCAAGGGCTATGCCTCGCTCGACTACGAGCCCACTGGCGAGCAGGCGTCCGACCTGGTCAAGGTCGACGTGCTGCTGCATGGCGAGCCGGTCGACGCCTTCTCCGCGATCGTGCACCGCGACCAGGCCTACTCGTACGGTGTCGAGCTCACCAAGAAGCTCAAGGAGCTGATCCCCCGGCAGCAGTTCGAGGTGCCGATCCAGGCTGCCATCGGGGCTCGGGTGATTGCCCGGGAGACGGTCCGCGCCATCCGCAAGGACGTGCTCGCCAAGTGCTACGGCGGTGACATCACCCGCAAGCGGAAGCTGCTGGAGAAGCAGAAGGAGGGCAAGAAGCGGATGAAGATGGTCGGGCGGGTCGAGGTGCCCCAGGAGGCGTTCATCCACGCCCTCAGCACGTCCGAGCCGAGCGAGAAGGCCAAACGCTGACCCGCAACCGCCCGTGACAGGATCGTGAGGTGGTGTCCAGGGTGGAACTCCCGCCGGCGCTGGTGGCGTTCGCGGCGCGCGGCAAGGCGTGGGCCGACTGGCTCGACAATCTGCCCGGGCTGGTGAGCGACATTCTTGCCGAGTGGGGGCTCACCGTGGACGGCCCCCTCGCCCACGGGTACTGCGCCCTCGTCGTGCCGGTCCGTGCGCCGGACGGGCGACCGGCCGTGGCGAAGTTCTCCTGGCCGCACGACGAGGAGGAGCACGAGCACATCGGGCTCAAGGCCTTGGCCGGCGCCGGCGCCGCACTGCTGTACCGGGCGGATCCCGCCCGCCACGTCATGCTGCTAGAGCGGCTGCACGCCGACCGTGACCTCACCAGCATCGACGTGCTCGGTGCCTGCGAGGTCGTCGCAGGGCTGTATGCGTGCATCCACATCGCGGCGCCCGCTCAGCTACGCCCGCTGACGGCCTACGTCAGGCGCTGGAACGACGACCTGAGGCGAATGCCGCGTAGCGCCCCGATCCCGCGCCGGCTGGTCGAGCAGGCAGTCCGCCTGGCCGACGACCTGAGCGCAGACCCAGCCTGCGTGGGCACGATGATCCACGGTGACCTGCACTACGAGAACGTGCTGGCCGGCGATCGCGAGCCGTGGCTGGTGATCGACCCCAAGCCGATGTCGGGCGATCCTCACTACGAGGTGGCCCCGATGCTATGGAACCGCTGGGAGGAGGCCGTCGCACGCGACAACCTGCGAGCCGCGATCCGCCGTCGCTTCGAGACGATCGTGAGCTCCTCCGGCCTGGATGAGGAGCGCGCCCGTGACTGGGTTGTCGTGCGGATGGTCCACAATGCGATGTGGTCAGTCAAGGACGCCGCTGATCAGGGGCGAGGGCTTGACCGCGAGGACCGCGAGTGGATCACCCGATGTGTCGCACTCGCCAAGGCTGTCCAGGACTAGAAAAACCGGAATAGATTCCGGTAAATTGACCTGGTGACCGGCTGCCCGACAAGGAGACCCCGCAGATGACCTACACGATCGCCCAGCCCTGCATCGACATCGTCGATCGCTCCTGCGTCGACGAGTGCCCCGTTGACTGCATCTACGAGGGCAAGCGAGCCCTGTACATCCACCCCGACGAGTGTGTCGACTGCGGCGCGTGTGAGCCGGTCTGCCCGGTGGAGGCGATCTTCTACGAGGACGACGTTCCGGCCGAGTGGGACAAGTTCACACCTGACAACGCCGCGTTCTTCTCTGAGACCCTTCCTGGCCAGCCGGAGCCGCTCGGCTCACCGGGCGGTGCCGCAAAGCTCGGTGTGGTCGGGGTCGACACGCCGCTCGTCGCTGGGTATCCGCCGGCCGAGTCATGACCGGCTCCGTCGCGGGCACCGACGCGGCATCCACCGGAGCCACTCGCACGCAGGCGGCATCCACCCACGCGGCGATGGCGTCGCCCGTACGCCGCAGGATCATCTCCCTGCTCGAGCAGGCTGCGGCCGGACCAGGGCCCGCGGCAGTCGACGCGCACGAACTCGCGGCGCGGCTCGGGCTGCACGTGACGACGATTCGCTTCCATCTCGGCGTGCTTGAGCGCGCCGGGCTGGTGTCCGCCGTGCCGGCCCGTCGCTCCACGGCGGGGCGCAGACGGCTCGTCTTCTCCGTCAGCGGCAGTTCCGAGCCCGCCGCGGTGCGCCGTACGCCCTACCTGGTCCTGTCGGCCCTGCTCGCCCAACGTCTCGGCCGCTCCGCGTCCGCCCGCCGGATCAAGGCTCTGCAGATCGGTGCCGACTGGGGCCGGGCATTGCCGGTCTCGACCGTTCCTGCCCAATCGGGCGGCCAGGCCGTCGAGTCACTCAGCGCAGCCTTGGATCAGCTCGGATTCGGTCCGAGTCTCGACTCGGGCGAGCATCAGTTCCGCCTCGAGCTGCACGAATGCCCGTTCAGGGAGCTGGCGCGGGAGCATCCCGAGGTCGTCTGTTCGATGCACCTGGGCCTCATGCAGGGTTTGCTCGAGCGCTCGGGTTGGCCCGGCATGGATATGAGCCTCGAGAGCTTCGTCGAGCCCGACCTCTGTCTTGCCCATCTCGCCGAACGGGCCGACTAAATCCGGGTCGGCCATCCCGGGATGCCGTCCCTGCGCACGCTGTCTCGTTGTGCCGCCTCCCCTTACCTGGGCAGGTTTACCTGGGCAACCGCGGCTACCGTTGGGTAGGGGAGTGCTCTACGGTCATGCATATGGTGGACAGCACACAAGTCCAGACTCTGCTCGACAACAGGCCTGGCTCGGTCGGCGCGATGTTCTTCGAGCGGGTGGCGGCGACCCCGTCCCGTGAGGCCTACCGGTATCCCGTCGGAGACGGCTGGACCTCGGTCACCTGGGCGGACACCGGGACGGCGGTCACCCACGTTGCCGCCGGGCTGATCTCCCTGGGGATTCAGCCCGAGGAGCGGGTGGCGATCGCCTCTGGAACCCGGTACGAGTGGATCCTGGCCGACCTCGGGGTCATGTCGGCCGGAGCGGCGACGACCACGGTCTACCCGTCGACGAGGTCCGACGGCGTTTCCTACATCCTCGGCGACTGCGAGGCGCGGGTGGTGTTCGCCGAGGACGACACGCAGATCGCGAAGCTGCGCGAGCACCGCTGCGACTTGCCCGCGCTCGCCAAGGTGGTGACCTTCGACGGTACGCCCGACGGAGACTGGGTGATCAGCTTCGACGACCTCCAACGGGCCGGCAACACCTTGCTCGTCGAGCGACCGGACGTGGTGTCGGATCGGGTTGCGTCGACCAAGCCGGCAAGCCTGGCGACACTCATCTACACGTCGGGCACGACCGGACTACCCAAAGGGGTTCGGCTGCCGCACTCGGCCTGGACCTACGAAGGGGTCGCCGTCGATGCACTGGGCATCCTCGGTGTCGAGGACCTGCAGTTCCTCTGGCTTCCGCTGTCCCACTCCTTCGGCAAGGTTCTGCTCACCGCACAGCTGGCCGTCGGCTTCGCCACCGCGGTCGACGGCCGGGTCGACAAGATCATCGACAACCTTGCCGTCGTCCGGCCTACGTTCATGGGCGCGGCCCCCCGGATCTTCGAAAAGGCCTACGCACGCATCGTGAGCACGGTCGCGGAGGACGGTGGGGTCAAGCAACGGATCTTCGATCGGGCCTTCCGTGTGGGCCATGAGGTGTCTCGCCGCCGCCGGGCCGACGAGCCGGTCCCGATCTGGCTGAGCCTGCAGCACCGGCTCCTCGATGCCTTGGTGTTCAGCAAGATCCGGCAGCGCTTCGGCGGCAGGCTGCGGTTCTTCATCTCTGGCTCGGCAGCGCTCAACAAAGACCTCGCCGAGTGGTTCCACGCAGCGGGCATCGTGATCCTGGAAGGTTACGGGCTGACCGAGTCATCTGCCGGCACCTGCGT
>JBOHDU010000105.1:0-3697 GCA_050700615.1 Nocardioidaceae bacterium | reverse complement strand
CACATCAGCCGGATCAGCTGGGACGCCAGGATCTGGACCGCGGGACGCGCCTCGGAGGACGGGTGGCGGCGCGTGCCGCCGCCCGGCAGCGCAGGCTCAACATCGGCTGCAGCGCGGTCGGCCCTGCTCCATCGGGACCGTGTCCAGATCGAGGTCTGGTAAACACGCGGCGTGAACGGCGCCCGCCCGAGGGCAGCCGTGCTGTGTGTGCCCCTGCCGCGGTCAGCCCTCCCGTCAGGCCGCCACCAGGCGGCTGGCGGCCGCGGCGATCCGCTCGTCGGTTGCCGTCAGTGCGAAGCGCACGTGCTGGGCACCAGAAGGCCCGTAGAAGTCCCCCGGGGCTGCCAGAATCCCGCGCTCCGCAAGCCATCTCACGGTGTCGAGGCATGGCTCGTCACGGGTCGCCCAGAGGTAGAGGGCGCCCTGGGAATGGTCGATCCGGAACCCTGCCGACTCGAGGGCAACTCGCAACGTCGCCCTGCGGGCCCGGTAGCGCTCTCGCTGTTCGGCCACGTGGTGGTCGTCGTCGAGGGCGACCTGCATCGCTTGCTGGACCGGCGTCGGCACCATCAGGCCGGCGTGCCTGCGGATCTCGCGCAGCGCCGACACCAGCATCGGATCGCCAGCCACGAATCCCGCACGGTAGCCGGCCAGGTTGGAGCGCTTTGACAAGGAGTGCACCGCGAGCACAGAGTCGAGCGAGCCGCCATTGACCTCCGGGTCCAGTACGGAGACAGGGTCGGCATCCCAGGCGTACTCGAAGTAGCACTCGTCGGAAGCCACCACAGCACCCCGGTCGCGAGCCCAGCTGATGACCTTGCGGACGTGGTCGGGGGGCAACACCCTTCCGTTGGGGTTCGCCGGAGAGTTGAGCCAGACCAGGGACACCCGGGCAGGACCCACGGACAGCGTTGAGTCGCTGGCCGTGCAGCGGGCACCGGCAAAGGCAGCTCCCACGGCGTACGTCGGGTAGGCGAGGGCCGGAATGAGCACCGTGTCACTCCGCCCCAGGCCGAGCTGGGTAGGCAACGAGGCCACCAGCTCCTTCGACCCGATGGTGAGGAGGATGGAGTCGTCACCGAGCTCGACGGACCCGCACCGGCGCCGGAGGTAGTTGACGATCGAGGCTCTGACCTCAGGGGTTCCCCACACGGCCGGGTATCCCGGCGAGTCGGCGGCCGAGCGGAGCGCCACCTGGACCGCGTCGGGTGTGGGATCGACCGGAGTCCCGATCGACAGGTCGACGAGGCCGTCCGGGTGGCTGGCCGCGCGATCCTTGGCGCGCAACAGCCGGTCCCACGGGAACTCCGGCAGCCGCTCGGACAGCGGATGCACCCCCCACGACCGGAGCGCGGAGGTGCCAACCGGTTGGGCGCTCACAGCGGACTCGGTGGCCTCGGCCACTCAGACCTGGGCATCCTGGGGCTGTGGCGGGAGGGCAGCGATGAGGGGGTGGTCCTTCTCGATCACGCCGAGCCTGGCCGCCCCTCCGGGCGAGCCGAGGTCATCGAAGAACTCGACATTGGCGGCGTAGTAGTCCTTCCACTGCTCCGGCGTGTCGTCCTCGTAGAAGATGGCCTCCACCGGGCAGACCGGCTCGCAGGCACCGCAGTCCACGCACTCATCCGGATGGATGTAGAGCATGCGCTGGCCCTCGTAGATGCAGTCGACCGGGCATTCGTCGACGCACGCCAGGTCCTTGAGGTCCACGCACGGCTGCGCGATGACGTAGGTCACCTCTGTCCTCCTCGAAACATTGCTGAACCATCTCTGGGGTCCGCATTCGCGTCCCGCGGCCCGATACTAGTATCGCTGGCGCAGCCGGTGTAACGGAAACCAGGTCCACGATGAGGGAGAGCCATGCCCCTGCACCCAGGCCTGGTCGGGAAGAGAGTCGTCGTGCGACGAACCATCCCCGGCGAGCTCGGACCCTCCGGTGGCCCGGCGATGACCGACGTGCTCGGCGTGCTGGAGTCCTGGGAGGGCGACGAGCTCACCGTACGCCGCGACGACGGCGTGCTGGTCTCGGTGCCGCTCGACGAGGTCGTGGTCGGCAAGGAGGTGCCGCCGCGCCCCGCACGCCGCACGCGCTGACCCCGGTCACCGGCCACAGACGACCGCAGGGCGTGGCTCGTAGTGCGAGATGCGGCTGTCCCGCCCCACCACTTTCCCGTCCCGGGACAAGGTCCTGCGCACCTGGATGTCGAAACCGACGCTGCCAGGCTGCGGTGTGCACGTGGCGCCGCCCTCCCGTCGTACCCCTGCCGGCACGACACGGATGCGCGGGGAGGTGGTCAGGGCCACGCTGCGGTAGCGGGTGCCCCACAGCTCGAGGTGCACAGCGAGACTGTCGCCCGCGCCGCTCACCCACGCGTGCAGGAGCAGGCCGTACGGGGTCGAGTCGACGAACGACAGGTCATAGGTCGGCGGCGCGACGTAGGCGTCCCTCCCCACCGCGAAACGGGTGGAGTAGTAACGGTTCGGCGTCGACACGAAGCCGGTCATGCCGGCCGACAACGCGGCGGCGTAGAGCGAGCTGGCCGCCGCGACCGACGCCGGCCGATCCTGTCTGCCGACCACCTGGTTGAAGCTGAACCGCTCCCCTGGCTTGACGAGCGTCGCGTCCAGCGAGCGCGCCACCGCGCGCAGTGCCGCGGCGCTGGTGGTCGTGCCAACCGTCACCGACGCGGCCCCCAGCCGCGCCTTGATCTGCATCTTCTTTGCCCGTGCCGTGGTGAACGTCGGGCCGGCCCGCTGCAGGCTCACCCTCGCGGCCCGGTGCCCACCGCGTCGCTGGACCGCGCGGAGCACCGCGTCGGCCAGGTCCCGCTGCGCGACGATCCGCCCGGCGTGGCTCGGCGTCACGATCGGACGTCCCTGGCGAAAGACGAAGCCTGCGTTGGCAGGTTGGTGCGGCAGCATGCGGAGGTAGGGCCTGGTACGTGCATAAAGCCCGGCGGGGAAGGCACCCAGTCGCAGCTTGCCCTCGACCACACGCGCCCGCAGGGTCACGGCGAAGACCGACGGGGGCAAGGTGATCCGCAGCCCCCCGACGAGAAGCGAGACCGGCGAGCCGACCGCCGGCATCGCCACGTCGTCGATGAACCGGGTCACCGCCCGTGAGTCGACCCGGGGAGGGTTCGCGGCGACCGCCACCCTGATGCGCTGTGTGCCTGCGGCGATCGCGTGCTGCAGCCGACGGGCGGTGCCGGAAACATTGAGTGAGCGCCCCACATGTGCTGCGGTGGCGCTTGGCTGGCCGGCCACGAAGGTCACACCCCCATCGACCGGGCGCACGAGCAGTGCGGGAGCGATTCGCCCGAGCGTGGAGTCGAGTCGGGTGTGGTTGACGCGGATCACCGGGTCCATGGCCGATCCGCCGAGGACGACGTGCAGCATGTGGCGCGGGTCCCAGTTGCTCCCGCCCATCACGCTGTCGAGCGTCGCGGTCAGGTCGAACGCCACCCCGGCGGAGCTGGGAGTGATGCGGAACGTCTTTCCGTCGTAGGCAACCGTGACCGGACTCGTCAACCGGGGTTGGAGCGCTCGCCGAAGCTTCGTCGCCGCCTCGTCGCGTGCCATCCCACCGATGTCGACACCAGCGACGCTGGTCCCGGATGGGACCTTGTCGCCTGCCACCGCATAGCCGACGAAGTAGAGGCCGGCAAAGACAACGACGATGGCGACCACGAACGCC
>JBOHDU010000104.1:0-2051 GCA_050700615.1 Nocardioidaceae bacterium | reverse complement strand
GGCCTGTTCTGGCTGACTCGTGACTACCTGCCCGAGTTCGCGGACCTGCGAACCCGCAAGGTCTTGGCGTCGCTGCCTGATCTGGCCGGTGCGATCGGACCGGTGCCCATCCCGTGGGACGCCGCTGATGGCTTCCTCGAGGCCTACTGGAAGGCACCTGTCACTAGCCCGTGAGACCAGCGAGCTGTCGAGGCGGACCGTTGTCGGTGGTCGCTGCTGGGCTGGGCTCATCGACTGACTCGATGGAGGTGGTGCTGATGCGTTGGGCTGACTTCGAAGCTGCCACGCCAGGGCTTGCGACTTTGGCGAGGGAGAGGCTGCTCGCGCCTGGCGTGGTGCTGGTCGGCACGATCCGCCGCGACGGTAGTCCGCGGATCAGTCCGGTCGAGCCGTTCGTGCTCGACGGCGAGCTGTGGCTGTCGATGCTGTGGGGGTCGCATAAGGCCGCCGACTTGGCCCGCGACCACAGAGTTCTGGTGCACAGCATCGTGACCAGCCGCGACGGCGGGGATGGGGAGTTCAAGGTGCGCGGCCGCTGCCGCGCAGCAGAGGACGCCGGGGTGCAGGAACGGTACGCAGACGCGGTGTCGGCTGCCCTCGGATGGCGGCCAGATCCCGGCAGGGTCCACTTGTTCTCGGTCGACATCGACTCCGTTTCCTACCTGCGCTACGACGACGGCACCGGCGACCAGTTCACTGTGCTGTGGCCGCAAGGTCGCGAATACGTGCGCAGAGGTACTGGTGGCACCAGCCTCGGTCCTCCCGAGCCAGCGGACTTGGGGCTCCTTGCGCGGTAGCCGCCCAGATTTGCGGCGCAGCCTAGATGTCCAGGGCGCATCGATCCCACCCGATGCCGCGGATGATCTGGGCTCTGTCACGGCGGGATCGGAAGGGATCAGCCCATCGATGTGGGCGAACCTGAAGAACCCCCGGACCGCGTGCATCGAGGTCGTCACCGAAGACGGCATGAGCCCCGGCGAAGCCAGTCCTGCCCGAAGCGGCGTTATCGCTATCTCGCGACGCTTGTGCTGCTCCATCATGTTGGGATGGGAGCGAGCCCTCGCCGCCTACGACGAATGAAGAAGGTACCGGGATGACGACGAACGCATCGTTCGAGCCGCACGGCGTGCGGGGCCCCTTCAACGCATGGTTTTTCAACGCGTTCGACGGCTATATCGACCTCAACCTGCGACGCCAGAAACGACGGGTCTTCGCGGAGCTGCCGAGCAAGGTTGTCGAGGTCGGATCCGGGGTCGGCGCCAACCTCCGCTACCTCGCACCCGGGACGAACCTTGTTGCGGTCGAGCCCAATCCACACATGCACGCCCGGCTCCGTCGGAACGCGTCCAAGCACGGCATCGACCTTGAGATTCGTGCGCTGGCCGGCGAGAGCCTAGACCTCGCCGACGGCAGCGCCGACGCTGTGATCACCAGCCTGTTGCTGTGCACCGTAAGCGACCCCGTACGGGTGGTGCGCGAGATCCGCCGGGTGCTGCGGCCAGGTGGCCGGTACGCCTTCGTCGAACACGTGGCGGCCCCCGACGGATTTGTCCGTGGCGTCCAACACGCGGTGCGGCGTCCCTAGCGCGTCCGACTGGCGGCGAACTGACGCAAAGGCGCAGCCTCAGCGATCTGTTTCGACCAGGCCTTCCAGGTTGTCCAACTCGTTGGTCCGTCCGGCGACGAGGCGACTCGTCCACTCATCGTCGTGCAATGGATCGCAGGCCATGATCACCTCGGTGCCGGTGGCAGTCCGCTCGAACGTGACGACGGTCAGCTGCTCGTACGGGTCGAGGCCAGGCACGAAGTCGATCAACGAGACGTAGGCCAGTCGCTGCGGTTCGTCCACCTCGGTGAATTCCTTGTGCGACTTCGTCGAGAGCGGCATCCCGGCCTGCTCCATGAACGCGATCTGATCGGGACCGGTGGCGGTCATCGTGTAGTCCAGCGACCCGCCGGGACGAAGTTCGAGCGTGTCCACCGTCGTGATGAAGCCATCGGGCGCCCACCAGGCGCCGATGCCGTTGGGCGTGGTCCACAGCTCCCGGACC
>JBOHDU010000103.1:0-3238 GCA_050700615.1 Nocardioidaceae bacterium | reverse complement strand
AGATAACCCCAGATCCTCGGCTCGCTTCTCTTGACTCGAACGACCAAAGTCGAAACCGATCAGCCCCTCTTGAGTTGTGATGCAGTAAGGCTACCGGTTGCAACCGACCAACCGCAGCCGGGATTCCCCGTGGACCGCTTCGACGACCCCGATCTCGACGCAGTACCAGAGCCGCACAGTCGAGGTGCCCAGACCGACCGGTCAGCCTCAGCCCGGACCCACCGATGGCCGGCGACGTGAGCAACACCAGGTGGGTGTGATGGCAAGGCGCCGACACGAAGGCAGACCGCACCTCTGTCGAGCGTCGCCAACACAGCCAGCGCGCCCGCATGGTGGCGCAACAGGCGGAGACGGTGGATCCGGGCACAGTCCAGCGGACGCGCGGCTCAGTGGGCGATGCCGAACAGGCGAGCTGGGTTGTGCCAGCAGACCGCCCGCAGCCAATCGGATCCAAGGCCCTGCCCCGACAGGGACGCGAGCTGCACGGCGTACGAGTACGGGATGTTCGGGAAGTCGGTGCCGAGCAGAGTCTTGTCCTGGAGTGCGGCAAGCCGGGGCAGCAGTTTGGCCGGGAAAGGCGCCAGCTTCTCGAAGAATGGTGTGAACACCATCGTCGTGTCGAGGTGGACGCGCTCGTACTGTTCGGCCAACTGGAGGAACTCTGCGTACTCCGGCGCACCGCAGTGAGCCATGACGGCCACCAGCCGAGGGTGCCTGGCCAGCAGCCCGGCCACCGGCCCGGGGCCCGTGTGGGAGTTGGCGACCGGTCCCGATCCGGCATGGATGACGACCGGCGTACCCGCCGCCTCCAGCGCCTGCCAGACCGGCACCAGCGCCTGGTCACCCAGATCGAAGTCACCCACCTGCACGTGCACCTTGAAGACCGCGACACCGTCGTCGACCAGGGCCGGAACGTAGTCGGCGGCGGCGGGCTCCGGGTAGAACGTTGCCGAGCGGAGGTTGTCGGGATGAGTCTCCGCGAAGGCGCGGGCCCAGTCGTTGAGGTAGGCAGCCACACCGGGCTTATGTGCATAGGGCAGCGCGCCGAATCGGCGTACGCCCATCGCCCGAAGGTGGGCCACCCGATCGCCGTCGGGCCACTTGTAGGTGATCGGCCACTCCATCCCGATCAGCGGGCCGCGCGCGGCGAAGTGCTCCCACACGCGCGTCATGATCGGCGGCGGAAGGAAGTGGACGTGAACGTCGATCAGACCGGGGATTCCGAGCGACTCCCAGAAGGCCGGCACCTCCTCGTCGGCGGCCGGCAACAGGGCGGGTTCGGGGCTCACCAACCCTTCACCTGTCGGCCCAGCTCGCGGCTTGCTTCCCGCTCCGCGTCGCGCTTGGCGATCGCGTGCCGCTTGTCGTAGGCCCGCTTGCCTTTGGCCAGCGCGATCTCGGCCTTGGCACGGCCGTCCTTAAAGTACATCGACAGTGGCACGAGGGTGAGTCCTCGCTCGTTGACCCGGCGCTCGATCTTGTCGATCTCGTGTCGGTTGAGCAGGAGCTTGCGCCGACGTCTGGGTGCGTGGTTGTTCCACGTGCCTTGTGAGTACTCCGGGATATGGGCCCCGAGCAGCCACACCTCGTGGTCGGCGACCTCGGCGTAGCCGTCGACGAGCGACGCCCTGCCGGCACGAAGGGACTTCACCTCGGTACCCGTCAAGGCGATGCCGGCCTCGAACGTCTCCTCAATGTGATCGTCGTAGCGCGCCGTCTTGTTCTGGGCGATCAGCTTGCGCCCGCGCTCCTTGACCATGCGCACATCCTCCCCCATCGGCTGCACTCGATCAGAATCCACCCGACCCGGGTCCACCCCTGGTCAACCCGCTGCCGAGGGTGAGGCGACCCTACTTGGTGGCGGTAAGTGTCACGCCGAAGCGTGTGAGCCCTGGCTTGAGCCCAGAAACCCACCGATGGCCGGCGCACCAGGCGGAGAGCGGTGGATCCGGGCCTAAAGCCAGTTCATCGGGTTGACGGCGGTGCCGTTGACGTAGACCCCGAAGTGGAGGTGGCAGCCGGTCGACCAGCCCGTGGTGCCTGAATACGCGACGAGCTGACCTCTCCGCACATGCTCACCGACGTGCGCGACGAACTTGCTGAGGTGGTTGTACGACGTCCACAGCGCGACCCCGCGGACGATGCCGTGGCTGACGAAGATCCGGTTGCCGTAGACCGAGCTGTAGTACTCCTGGGTGACGTTTCCCGGTGCCGCAGCATAGACCGGAGTCCCACAGTTGACCCCGAAGTCGGTGCCGTCGTGCAGCTCCCAGACGTGGATGATGGGGTTGAACCGCATGCCGAACGGTGACGTGATCACCGGGTGCGCCACCGGGTAGCTCAGGTAGCCGCCGCCGTTGGCCCGCACCAGCAGCCGCCGGCCACTCGCCCGCGCCTCGCGCTGGGCGATCCGGCGCAGGTGCCTCTCAACCCGGTCACGGACCGTCCTCATCCGCTTGATCTTGCCCAGCTCGGACTTCTTCGCGACGCGAAGCTTTCCCGCCTGCGTGCGGAGGTCGGCCAGCCGCGAGGCAACGGTGTTCTTCGCCGCCTGGGCTCGGCTCTCGGCGACTCTCCGATCGGCGAGGGCGACGGCTGCCACCTGCCGAGCGGCCGCCACCTGGTTCTTGCTGCGTTGGACGCGCTGCTTGGTGAGCCGCAGCAGGACCTGGTTGGCCTGAAGACTCTGCAAAGCCATGCTCTGCGCGCTCTGGATGCTGGCCGCGCCCTGCACCGCGTTGAGCGCCAGTGTGGGTGAGCCGGACGTGAACGCGATTTGGAAGCTGAGCGAATCGGCCCCACCCGTCGCGTAGTCGGCAACGGCGTACGACGCCATGTCGGCGCGCTCCGAGGCGACCGCCTCACGCCCGGTGACCAGGTCCTGCTGGGCGTGCGTGAGCTGGAGCTTCGCGAAGTCGAGCTTGGCCTGCATGGCCAGGTCGTGTGTCTGCGCCACGTGGACCTGCTGCTGGGCGGCGGACAGCGACGCACGAGCGCTGCGGAGATCGGAGGTGGCCGCCGTCACCCGTGCCTGGGCCGAGAGCAGCTGCTGAGAGATCTCGTCGAGGTGGACCGACCTGGCCTTGATCGTGGTGTCGAGCCGGTGCTTCTTGTGTTGCAGCTGGTGCTGGTGGTGATGGCTGGCCGCCGCGGCCACGGTCGTCGGCGACACGACTGCTGCAGTGAGGAAGGAGCCCGTGACGGCGAGCACCATAGCGACGCGGAACCGGCGCAGGCG
>JBOHDU010000102.1:0-3465 GCA_050700615.1 Nocardioidaceae bacterium | reverse complement strand
GCCGGCTGGCGCACGTGCAGTCTGCCGCCGTGGCCGGCACGCTGTCCCGTATCTCGGGACTCGAGGTCGAGCTCGTCGACATCGTGACCGGCGGCGACACCACCAGTGCACCGCTGGCCGAGATCGGGGGCCAGGGTGTGTTCGTGAGCGCTGTCCGGCAGGCGCTCGCCGAGGGTCGGGTCGACCTTGCCGTGCACTCGCTGAAGGACCTGCCGACCGAGGAAGATTCGCGGGTCACGCTGGCCGCCGTACCCCCTCGCGGGGATCCGCGTGACGCACTCGTCGCGCGCGACCGCTTGACCCTTGCAGGGCTGCCGCCGGGGAGCAGGGTCGGCACGGGGTCGCCGCGCCGCGCTGCGCAGCTTCGCGCTCTGGGGCTCGGCCTCGAGGTCGTCCCGATCAGGGGCAACGTCGACACCCGCCTCGCGATGGTGGCCTCCGGTCGCATCGACGCTGTCGTGGTGGCGCGGGCAGGCCTGGTCCGGCTCGACCGAGCCGACGAGATCACCGAGGTCCTCGACCCGATCCAGATGCTTCCCGCCCCGGGTCAAGGTGCGCTTGCGGTCGAGGTCGCCGTGGCAAACCGCAGGCTGGTCACGAACGTCTCGGACGCCCTCGACGACGTGACCTCCCGCGCCGCCGTTGTGGCCGAGCGAGCCGTGCTCCGCGTGCTGGAGGCGGGCTGTAGCGCCCCGGTCGGGGCCTTGGCGATCGTCGTCGACGGCGACGAGGGTCCGGAGCTGTCGTTGCAGGCGGCCGTGTGTGCTCTCGACGGAAGTCAGGCCGTACGGCTGACGCGGTTCGGTGCGCTCGACGATCCGGCCGGGCTCGGGCAGCGGCTGGGTGCCGAGCTTCTCGACCAAGGTGCTGCGACTGTCATGCAGGAGGCTGTGTCGTGAGGACTTCCCACAAGAACCTTCCCTCCCAACCGGCACCGCGCGCCAAGAGCAGCATTCCCGAAGCGGGGGTGTCTTTGGGCCAGGCACCGAGTCAGGCGCGACGCGGCTCGGCAACGAGCGCGGCCAAGACCACACGCACCAACTCTGAGGACACCCAACCTGAGGGCACGTCGAAACAGTCGTCACGCAAGACGAAGATCAAGTCAGCGAACGAGCCAAAGAACAAGACGGTGAAGAGGACCATGGCAAAGACCGCCGCCGCCAAGACAGCACGCCGCGCTACCGCTCGGGTCGACCGTGCGATCGTCTCACGACCCGTCGGGTCGGTGGCGTTCGTGGGCACCGGGCCCGGCGACCCCGGGCTGCTCACGGTTCGTGCCGTCGAGCTGATCCGCGCAGCCGACGTCGTCATCGTCGAGTCGGCAGATCATCACGTCCTGCTGGAGACACTGTTGGGAAGCCGCGTCGACGACATCACGATCGTCGACGGCGGCTACGGTCAGGACGGGCAGCCCCTCACCCACGCCTCTCGGGCGAAGCTGGTCGTCCGGAGTGCGAAGGGCGAGGGCAACGTCGTACGACTGCTGACAGGCGACCCCTGGACCTATGCAACCGGTTCCGAGGAGGCCGCCGCCTGCGCCAAGGCGGCGGTGGCGTTCGAGGTGGTGCCCGGTGTGAGTTCGGTGACGGCGGTGCCGGCGTACGCCGGCGTCCCTCTGACCACCCGGACTGCGCGTGAGGTGACGGTGCTCAACGTCGCCGACTCGAAGTTCGACTGGTCCCGCTATGTCGAGAGCCAGACGCTCGTTCTGCTGTCGGCGGTCTCGTCCATCGCCGAGGTTGCCGCTGGCTTGCGTGAAGCCGGCCGGCCGGGTGACACTCCGGTCTCGATGACGACCGTCGGAACGACCACCGACCAGAGGACCGTCGTCGCGACGCTGTCCGACATCGCCTGTGCCGCCAAGGCTGCCGGCATCGTGGCGCCGGCTATCACCATCGTGGGCGAGGTGGTCGAGATGCGTGAGGCGCTGTCCTGGTTCGAGACCAAGCCGCTGTTCGGCTGGCGGATCCTGGTGCCCCGCACGAAGGAGCAGGCCGGGTCACTGTCGGCCAGGCTGCGCTCCCACGGCGGGGTCCCTGAGGAGGTTCCGACGATCTCGGTCGAACCGCCACGCAACCCGCTGCAGATGGACAAGGCGGTGCGTGGTCTTGTGGAGGGGCGCTACGAGTGGATCGTCTTCACCTCGGTCAACGCCGTGCGAGCGGTTCGCGAGAAGTTCGACGCGTACGGCCTCGATGCCCGGGCCTTCAGCGGGCTCAAGGTTGGTGCCGTGGGAGACCGGACAGCGGAGTGCATCGCCGAGTGGGGGATCAAAGCCGACCTCACCCCGTCCGGCGAGCAGTCGGCACGTGGCCTGCTCGAGGACTTCCCGCCTTACGACGAGGTACTCGACCCGATCAACCGGGTCTTTCTGCCACGCGCCGATATCGCGACCGAGAGCCTCGTCGCCGGCCTGCTGGAGCTTGGCTGGGAGGTCGACGACGTCACGGCGTACCGGACCGTGCGCGCCGCACCACCGCCGGCGCCGACGCGCGACGCGATCAAGACCGGCAAGTTCGATGCGGTGGTCTTCACGTCGTCGTCGACCGTGCGCAACCTGGTCGGAATCGCCGGCAAGCCACACCCATCGACCGTGATCGCCGCGATCGGACCGGCGACGGCGAAGACCTGTGAGGAGCACGGGCTACGCGTCGACGTGCTTGCCGCTACCCCGTCCGTGGAGGTGCTCGCGGAGGCGCTTGCGGAGTTCGGGGCGGCCCGCCGGTTGTCGATGATCGAGGCCGGCGAGCCGGTCACCAAACCGTCCGCGCGGCGTTCGCCCGGGCGTCGCAGGGCCACCTGAGGCCCGGCTCGTGGGCTTCCCCGGTTCTCGTCCCCGTCGGCTGCGCCGCACCCCGCCGATGCGGCGGCTGGTGTCCGAGACCACCGTGCGGCCGAGCCAGCTGGTGCTGCCGATCTTCGTCGCAGAGGGCCTGAGCGAGCCGGCACCGATCGCCAGCATGCCAGGAGTCGTGCAGCACACCCGTGACTCGTTCCGCAAGGCGGTCGCCGAGGCCGTTGAGGCGCGTGTTGGCGGCCTCATGCTGTTCGGCGTTCCGGTCGGCAAGGATGCGGTCGGCAGCGGCGGGCTCGACCCCGAAGGGGTCCTCAACCGGGCAATCGCCGACGCGGTGTCCGAGGTCGGCAACGACACCGTCGTGATGGCCGATCTGTGCCTGGACGAGTTCACCGACCATGGACACTGTGGCGTGCTCGCTGCCGATGGCACGGTCGACAACGATGCGACGCTCTCGCAGTACGCGACGATGGCGGTGGCACAGGCCGCCGCCGGCGTCCATGTCGTCGGCCCGAGCGGCATGATGGACGGCCAGGTGGGTGCGATCCGGGCGGCCCTCGATGGCGCTGGGCACGAGGGGGTGGCGATCTTGGCCTACTCCGCGAAGTACGCCTCCGCCTTCTACGGACCGTTCCGCGAAGCGGTGGCGTCGAGCCTGCGGGGTGACC
>JBOHDU010000101.1:0-2533 GCA_050700615.1 Nocardioidaceae bacterium | reverse complement strand
GCTCGAACGCACGTGGCGATGCGAAAAATGGTGGTTTGGTGTCTGCAACCCGGGGTACCTGCTTGCGCTGAGGAAGGGAGTACACGTGATCATCCTTGGGATCATCCTGCTGATCATCGGATTCATTGCGCACCTTGCTGTGCTGTGGACGATCGGCATCATCGTGCTGGTCGTCGGCGTCATCTTGGCGGTGGCTGGTGCCGCAGGTCGGCAGATCGGCGGTCGGCGACACTACTACTGACGGTCAACGAAAGGTGGGTTACGACCGCAAAGTCGTCTGGGGTCTTCCTGGGCTTGGCCCCTGCCTGCGTCGGCGTCGATCGCAGGTGGGGGTGTCCGGGTCTTCCGCATGCTCTGGCGCCTGGCGATCGGTCCACGCGTCCTCCCGCAACCACCCGAGCAGGTCACGGTGGTGGCCACTGACTCCTTGACAGGGAGAAGATCGGAGTACCCGGCATGGACAGCCTGGGGAGCCAGGAAGCTGAGCCCTTCCCCCTGCACGTGCTGCGTGAGTACGCCCTACTCGCGGATGGCGAGCGTGGTGTTCTCGTGGGCCCTCGTGGCGACTTCGCCTGGATGTGTGCTCCCCGTTGGGATTCCGAGGCGGTTTTCTCTGCGCTCATAGGTGGCGGAGGGATGTATGCGATCACCCCGGTCGAGCGGCCCTTCGTTTGGGGAGGCTACTACGAAGAAGCGTCGCTCATCTGGCACAACCGCTGGACTACGAACTCGCAGTTCCTCGAGACAAGGGAAGCACTGTCGTTTCCCGGCGATCGACACACCGCGGTCGTGCTGCGACGCGTCGTCGCGGTCGACGGCCCGACCAAGGTCCGCGCGATTCTCGACCCTCGCGCCGGTTTCGGGCGCTACAAGCCGAGGCGGCACTCCCAGGACGGCGGCCCTTGGACGATGCGAAGTGGTCCGCTCTACGTACGCTGGACAGGTGCTGAGTCCGCGCGGAGACAGCCGGACGGGATCTTGGAGGCTCTGATCTCGGTGCCCGCTGGTCAGCACCACGACCTAGTGCTGGAGATCTCGGACGAGCCGTTCACCGGCGATCCCCCCGACGCCGACCAGGCCTGGTCAGCCACGGCGCAGGCATGGCAACGAGCTGTCCCCCCGCTCACCGGCACGATCGCAGACGACGATGCGCGGCATGCGTACGCCGTCATGCGCGGACTGACGAGCGCGAGTGGTGGGATGGTTGCTGGGGCGACCATGTGCCTGCCCGAGCGTGCCGAGGCGGGCCGCAACTACGACTACCGGTACGCCTGGATTCGTGACCAGTGCTTTGCGGGCCAGGCGGTCGCCGCATGTGGCCCGCATCCCCTGCTCGATGACGCCGTGCGCTTCGCCTCGGAACGCATCCTCAGCGACGGACCACAGCTCAGACCCGCCTACACCGTGTCGGGCAACGAGGTCCCCGACGAGCGCAGTCTCGATCTGCCCGGTTACCCCGGTGCCTCTGACAAGGTCGGGAACAGGGCTAACCGACAGTTCCAGCTTGATGCCTTCGGCGAGGTGCTCCTCTTGCTGGCCGCAGCCGCTGGCCAGGATCGCATCGACAGTGAACAGTGGCGGGCGGTCGAGGCAACGGTGGTCGCGCTGGAAGAACGCAGCCCGGATGCGGACGCTGGGATCTGGGAGCTTGAAGCTCAGCGCTGGGCGCAGTCGAGGCTGATCTGTGTGGCCGGCCTGCGCGCCGTCGCCCGGCACGCACCGGCCAACCAGGGAGCCGGTTGGACTGCTCTCGCGGATCGGATCCTTGCGGACGTCACCGCTGACTGCCTGCACGATTCAGGGCGCTGGCAACGTGCGCCGTCCGACCCTCGAGTCGATGCTGCTCTGCTTCTGCCCGCCATCCGGGGAGCCATTCCGGCCGATGACCCGCGAAGTCTGGCAACGTTGGAGGCTGCCCTGTCTGAGCTCGGGCAGGCCGGCTACATGTACCGCTTCCGTCACGACACTCGGCCGCTGGCCGAGGCGGAGGGAGCCTTCTTGCTCTGTGGCTTCACCACGGCACTAGCCCTGCACCAGCAGGGTCGCGAGGTCGAGGCCAACCGATGGTTCGAGCGAAATCGGGCGGCGTGCGGCCCACCGGGCCTGCTGGCCGAGGAGTACGACGTTGCGCAAAGGCAGATGCGTGGCAACCTGCCGCAGGCCTTCGTGCATGCGCTCCTGCTCGAATGTGCACAGAAGCTCGCCGAACCTGTCCGACCTTGATCGCAGGGTTGAGGTGTCAGGGCGACCGATGTCAGCGCAGGGCCATCCGCAACTGCGTGGTGGACCGGTTGCCGGGTGGGCGGCGGCGGTGCGTGACGACGTGGTCTGCTGGGTGGGAGGTGCGCAGGTGGCGCCCATCCCGACGAGCGGCGAACCTTCGGGCGCACGGCCTGGACAAAGATGCGAGCTGCTCGCTGCTGGGGCACCTTCTTCTCGATGTGACAAATTTAACGCCGGATCGGTCAGGCCTCCGGGCTCCCGCAGCCATGGCGACGGATCGGACTTGCCAAAACCGTCGGTAAAGTGGTCT
>JBOHDU010000100.1:0-2669 GCA_050700615.1 Nocardioidaceae bacterium | reverse complement strand
CCTTGGTGACTATCGCTTTCTCACAATCGTAGCGGGTATGCGAATCCCAACCGTGTAAGTCACCTCGCGGCCGATCGCCTGGAAGCCCGCGGTGACCAGCCTGTGACCAATCGCCGGTCAAATCGGACACCGCGTGCACGAGTTAGGGCGCTGACCTGGGAAAACGCGGACGATGTTTGGCGGTGGCGGTGGGATTTGAACCCACGGAGGGCGGTTAACCCTCACACGCTTTCGAGGCGTGCTCCTTAGGCCGCTCGGACACGCCACCGCGGAGAAGGTTACCGAATCCCCTGCGTGGCCCGAAATCGGTTACCGACGGCCGGCGAAGAACTCCCGGATCAGCTCGCCCGCCTCGTCCTTGAGCACGCCACCGCGCACCTCTGGTCGGTGGTTCAGCCGCCGGTCACGAACGACGTCCCACAGCGAACCAACGGCACCGGCCTTGGGATCGTAGGCCCCGAAGACGAGGGTGGAGATGCGTGCCAGCACGACAGCACCCGCGCACATAGTGCACGGCTCCAGGGTCACGACGAGGGTGCAGCCGTCGAGCCGCCACGACCCCACCCTGCCCGCCGCCGCTCGGATCGCCACGATCTCCGCGTGGGCCGTCGGGTCGTTGTGAGCCGCCCGCAGGTTGTGACCCTGGCCGACAACCGCGCCGTCGGCGTCAAGCACGACGGCACCGACCGGAACCTCAGCCGAATCGGCGGCCGCGCGTGCGACCTCCAAGGCCCGCTTCATCCACCCGTCGTACGTCGAGGAGGTCACCTCAGGCATCGACCGCGTCGAGCAGATCCTCGAACTCGCCACCGAAGCCGAGGCGCGAAGCGATGTCGGCGAGAACCTCGTCGGGATAGAGGTCGATGTCGGCACACATCGCGCCCAGATCCATCGCCGAGACGCCCAGGTCGGACACGATAGACAGGTCCCCGGCAGGCTGCACCTGGTCGTCGTCATCGTCGGGGACGGGTAGGTCGAGCTTGTCGATGACTGACATCGCCAGTGGCGACTCGGTGGCCGCACCGACATCCGAGAGCAACAGCCGCGCGGTCGGCCCTGAGGTCCGAACGAGCAGGAAGAAGTCCTCGTCGACGCTCACCATCCCAAGGGTGCCGACTTCGGAGGGCAACTGGGCCAAGGCCCGGAGCAGCGCCTCGAGCTGAGTTGCCGTGCCGGCCGGAAGGGTCGCGAGCTGCCACACCCCGTCCTCGCGCCACGCCGCGATTGCGAAGTCGATGGCTTCCGTGGACTCGGCATCCATCGTGCTCATAGGACGATGGTGACAGATGCCGGCAGGCATAGCGACCCCGTACTCGTCACGCTCCCGCTGCGCCAACTAGGTTGGCGCTATGCAGACTCTCGTGATCGAACATCCGCTCGTGGCGCACAAGCTCACGGCACTGCGGGACGAGCGCACCAAGTCCCCGACGTTCCGGCGGCTCGTGGAGGAGCTGGTGACCCTGCTGGCGTACGAAGCAACCCGCGACGTGCGCACCGTACCGGTCCGCGTCACCACTCCGGTGGCCGACGCCGAAGGAGTCCAGCTGGCCGCCCCGAAGCCGCTCGTCGTACCGATCCTGCGAGCAGGTCTGGGCATGTTGGAGGGCATGGTCCGGCTGCTGCCGACCGCTGAGGTCGGGTTTTTGGGCATGATCCGCGACGAGGACACGCTCAAGGCCTCGACCTACGCCCAACGCCTGCCCGACGATCTGTCCGGCCGCCAGTGCTATGTGCTCGACCCGATGCTGGCAACCGGGGGCACTTTGGCGGCGGCCATCCGCTTCCTGGTGGAACGGGGTGCCGACCACATCACGGCAATCTGCTTGTTGGCCGCGCCCGAGGGCTGCCAGCGCCTCGAGCGGGAGCTTGCCCCGCTTGACATCCCGGTCACGATCGTGACCGCCGCCCTCGACGAGAAGCTCAATGACAAGGGCTACATCGTGCCCGGCCTGGGCGACGCAGGCGATCGGCTGTACGGCGTCGTTGACTAGTGCCCTGCCCTACCCTCGAATGCCCACCTTGCCGGTGGCGATCAGGACCAGCAGGAGGACCACGACGAGCGCACCGAGCAGGTAGATCACACCCTTGGATCGGGTCTGCTGCTGGGGCTCTGGGTTGTCGTACTTCTTGTGCTCGGAATCCATGCCTGAACCTCCAGGGCTTCGTTGACGAACAACGGATCCCTCCCAGCACCAGGGTAGGGCACTCGGTCAGCGAGAAGCCGTGGCGATGGTCACAGCGTCTTGACCGCGGAGACAAGCTTGCTCATCGAGTCCTTCGCGTCACCGAACAGCAGGGTCGTCTTGGGATCGAACAGCAGCTCGTTCTCGATACCGGCGAAGCCGGGTCGCATCGAGCGCTTCATGAAGATCACCTGAGCGGCTGCCCCGGCATCGAGGATCGGCATGCCGTAGATGGGGGCACCGGGCGTGGTTCGAGCGGCCGGGTTGA
This sequence comes from Nocardioidaceae bacterium, assembly GCA_050700615.1. GTDB lineage: Bacteria > Actinomycetota > Actinomycetes > Propionibacteriales > Nocardioidaceae > JBOHDU01. The sequence continues at coordinate 218 of JBOHDU010000100.1, read as the reverse complement.
CGACGTCGTTGGCGCCGACGACAAGAGCCACGTCGGCCTGCTTGAACTCGCCGTTGATGTCGTCCATCTCCTTCAGCTGCTCATACGGCACTTGCGCCTCCGCAAGCAGCACGTTCATGTGGCCTGGCATCCGGCCGGCGACCGGGTGGATGGCGTAGTCGACTGCAATCCCGCGGTCCATAAGCAGGTTTTCTATTTTTCTCAGGCTGTGCTGGTCG
>JBOHDU010000099.1:0-1518 GCA_050700615.1 Nocardioidaceae bacterium | reverse complement strand
GCCCAGCCGCCGCCGTTCACGCCCTGGCAGCCGCACAGCATGGTGAGGGTGAAGAACGTGCGGTAGATCTGGTCGGAGTGGTACCAGTGGTTGGTTCCGGCGCCCATCGCGATCATCGACCGGCCCTCGGACAGCTCGGCGCTGCGGGCGAACTCCCTGGCTACTCGCGCCGCCGCCGCCGCGGGCACCGACGTGATCGCCTCCTGCCAGGCCGGGGTGTAGGGGCTCGGGTCGTCGTAGCCGGTGGGCCACTCGCCGGGCAGGTCTGGCCGCGGGACGGCGTACTGCGCCATCAGCAGGTCGAACACAGTCGTCACCAGGTGCTCGCCGACCCTCATCACGGGCACGCCACGTCGAACGATGTCGCCACCCTCGGTCCGACCCACGTCGAAACGCGGCAGGTCGAGCGGTACTGCGTCCTCGTGCCGGCCGTACGTCGACAGCAGCGGGTCGACCTCACCCAGGTCGAGGTTCCATCGGCCGCGGCCGGACTCGCCGTAGCGGAAGCCGAGGGAGCCGTTGGGCACATAGGGGCGCCCGGCGGAATCGAGGAGCACGGTCTTGTGCTCCGCGCCCTCCCCGTCGTCGCCGAGGTCAGCCGCGGTGAGGAAGCGTCCTGCCACGTAGGCGTCCTCACGGGGGCGCAGCGTGACGAGGAACGGCAGATCAGTGAACTGCTTGACGTAGTTGGTGAAGTAGTCGACCTGCCGGTCTCGGAAGAACTCCGTCAGGATTACGTGGCCCATGGCCATGGCGAGCGCACCGTCGGTACCCGGTGCCGCAGGCAGCCAGTCGTCGGCGAACTTCGTGTGGTCGGAGTAGTCGGGGCTGACCACGACGACCTTCTGGCCGCGGTAGCGGGCCTCGGTCATGAAGTGCGCGTCGGGGGTGCGCGTGATCGGCAGGTTGGTGCCCCAGATCAGGAGGTAGGCGGCGTTCCACCAGTCGCCCGACTCGGGCACGTCGGTCTGGTCGCCGAAGACCTGGGGCGACGCGATCGGCATGTCGGCGTACCAGTCGTAGAAGGACAGGATCGTGCCGCCGATCATCGACAGGAAGCTAGTGCCGGCCGAGTACGACACCTGAGACATCGCGGGGATCGGTGAGAAGCCAACCACGCGATCAGGCCCATGTGCCTTGACCGTGTGCACGTGGGCGGCAGCGATGATCTCCGTGACCTCGGGCCAGCTCGAGCGCACGAAGCCACCGTTGCCGCGCGCACCCTTGTACCGGGCCACTCGGTCGGCATCGGACATGATCTCCGCCCAGGCCTCGACGGGGTCGCTGATCCGGCTGCGCGTTTCGCGCCAGATGTCGAGCAGTGGGCCCCTGACGTAGGGGTAGCGCACCCGTGCGGGCGAGTAGGTGTACCAGGAGAAGGAGGCTCCGCGCGGGCAGCCGCGCGGCTCGTACTCCGGCGAGTCGGGTCCGACCGACGGGTAGTCGGTCTGCTGTGTCTCCCAGGTGATGATCCCGTCCTTGACGTAGACCTTCCAGGAGCACGAACCAGTGCAGTTC
>JBOHDU010000098.1:0-6752 GCA_050700615.1 Nocardioidaceae bacterium | reverse complement strand
GCCTTGGGGAGCCCTCCCGCCCGCTCCTGCCCGCTCCTGCCCGAAGACGACCGCCACCCCGTCCTCAGGACGTTCCTCGGCCCCCACTGTTAGAAGACGTTCAGCCACCGGCCGCAAACAACCCACCCGACCCCGGAAGAGTCGCTACTCGACGAGGAGCCCATGCCACGGGAACGTCTCGCGGCGAGCTTCCGCGATGCTGCGGTCCAGCCAAGAATCGGGGTTGTAGCCGCTGGACCAGTCGTCGTGCTGCGAGGACGCGTCGTCGGTCATCGTGAGCGGAGCGTCTCGTCCGGTCAGCTCCCGGACGTGCGCGAGCCAGGTCGACGGCACCCTGGTCATCGGGTCGAGCGGCCGGCCGGCGACGATCGAGAGCAGGTGCGTCCAGGTACGAGGCACGACGTCGACGATGGCGTAGCCCCCGCCACCGAGCGCGACCCACCTCCCACCGCAGACCTCGTGGGCAAGCTCGTGGATGGCGAGGTTGGTAGCGCGCTGCCCGTCAACGCTGAGCAGCAGGTGGGTGAGCGGGTCGTCTCGGTGCGAGTCGCAGCCGTGTTGGCTCACCAGCACCGACGGGCGGAAGCTGCGAAGGAGCTCAGGGACGACGGCATGGAAGGCCCGCAACCAGCCGGCGTCGGTAGTTCCCGGTGGCATCGGGATGTTCACCGCCATGCCCTCCGCGCCCGGTCCCCCCGAGTCTGTGGCGAGGCCGGTGCCTGGAAAGAGGGTGCGGGGCGTCTCGTGCAGACTGATCGTGAGCACTCGGGGATTGTCGTAGAAGGCGGCCTGCACGCCGTCGCCGTGGTGTGCGTCGACGTCGACGTACGCCACCCGTTCGGCACCGGCTTCGAGCAACCAGGCGATCGCGACAGCCGGGTCGTTGTAGATGCAGAATCCACTGGCGGAGTCAGCCATCGCGTGGTGCAGGCCGCCACCGATGTTGACCGCGTGCAGCGAACGACCACTCCACACTCGGCGCGCCGCCTCCAAAGTGGCCCCCACGACGTGTGCCGAGGCCTGGTGCATGCCGGCGAACGTCGGGTTGTCCTCGGTGCCGAGACCGCGGCTCGGGTCCTTGAGGTCGGGATCGGCACTGACCCTCCGCACCGCGTCGAGGTAGTCCTGGGTGTGGATCAGCATGAGCTCGTCGTCGGTGGCGATCGGGGCAGGCGCCACATCGACGCCGGGAAGGTCGAGCACCCCGAGCGCTCGGGCGAGCCGGATCGTCAGGTCGACACGAACCGGTGCCATCGGATGACCGGGCCCAAAGTCGTATCGGGTCAGCTCCTCGTCGAAGACGACCGTTGCCGAGCCCGCCATGGACGGGACTCTATCCTTCGCGACTGACCGTGCCACTCACAAGAGCACCGTGAGTGCGTGGATGATCAGGCCGGCCAGACCACCCACAATCGTTCCGTTGATCCTGATGAACTGCAGGTCCCGGCCGACGTGCAGCTCGATCCTGCGGGCAGCCTCCTTGCCGTCCCAACGGTCGATGGTGTCGGTGATCACGGTGGTGAGCTCGGCGCCGTACCTCGCGACGAAGTAGACCACAGCATCGGCTGCGAATCCGTCGACGCGTGCCTGCAACGCGACGTCGTCGACCATCCGTGCCCCGAAGGAGCGCATGCTCGCGACGCCGCGCGCCCGGATGGGGCTCTGCTGGTCCTCCAGGCTCAGCAGGATCGCACGCCGGAGGACATGCCACAGTGACGTCAGGCTGCTCACCACCTGAGGCTGCCCGAGGACTCGGCGCTTGAGCGCCTCGGCACGCTCCATGGTGGCGGGATCGCGCTGCAGGTCCTTCGCCAGGTCGATGAGCATGCTGTCCAGCGCCAACCGCGCCTCGTGCCGCGGGTCGTCGCGGATGTCGGAGACCCAGGCGATCGCCTCCTGGTGTATGCGCAGGGTGACTCGCTCGTCAAGCCACTGGGGAGTCCACCACGGCGCCCGCGTGCCGAGAATCTCGCTGAACTTCTCCGGATTCGTCACCAGCCAGCGATGTGCCTCGGACAGAGCAAGGTCGATCAGCCCTCGGTGTGCTGCTTCGGCGACGACGTCCTCGAGCAAGCGGCCGGCGATCTCGCTGACCGGCTCGTCGAGGAGGCGGGGAATCAGCTCGGACTCGATCAAGGCGGACACGTCCTCGTCCTTGATCTTCAGCAGCCCGGTCCGAGTGACAGACGCGATCTCGTCGACCACCCGGGCACTGTTGGCCGGCACAGCAAGCCAGGCGCCAACCCGGCGACTGACCCTGGCATCGGCGACCCGTGAACGGATCACCGGCTCGGAGAGGAAGTTCTCGGTGAAGAACTCCTGCAGGCTCCGGGCCAGGCTGAGCTTGCGGGTAGGGATGATCGCCGTGTGCGGGATGGGGATTCCCATCGGATGCCGGAACAGCGCCGTCACGGCGAACCAGTCTGCGATCGCACCGACCATCGCGGCTTCGGCCGCTGAGTGGAGATAGGGCCAACCCCCGCCCGCATTGAGCGTCAGCACGTAGACGAGGGCTGCCAGCACGAGCAGGCTGAGCGCGACAAGCCGCATCCTGCGCAGCCCGCGGCGTCGATCGACATCCGTCGTACGGCGGGGCGCCGAGCCGGTAGACACCTCGACTGCGACGCCCTTCGGCGTGTTGGGAGCAGGCATCGGGAACCCGGGAGCTATTCCGACTCGCCCGAAGCCAGCCAGCGTGACCGGTCCCGGGCACTCTCCATCGCTGTCATGAACGCCGCGCGCACCTTGTGCTCCTCCAGCTTGCGGATGGCCGCGGCCGTGGTGCCCCCCGGCGACGTCACGCGCTCGCGCAGGACGGTCGGATGTTCTCCGGTCTCGCGCAGCAGCTTCGCCGACCCGACCATGGTCTGAACGACCAGCTCGGTGGCGGTGGAACGCGGCAGGCCGAGGTGAACGCCGGCTTCGATCATCGACTCGACCACGAAGAAAAGATAGGCCGGGCCGGAGCCGGAGATGGCGGTCACCGCATCCTGCTGCTTCTCGGGCACCCGAATCACCCTGCCGGTCGCCATCAGCAGCCGCTCAGCCTCGACCAGGTGAGACTCGTCGCAGTGTGACCCACGCGAGATGGCAGCCATCCCCTCGTCGACGAGCGCCGCCGTGTTGGGCATGACCCGGACAACGGCTATCGCGTCGGGCAAGCGAGCCTCGATGGTGGCCGTGGTGATTCCCGCCGCGAGAGAGACGATGAGCTGTCCGACTCTGACAACAGGCGCGATCTCGTCGAGCAGGTCGGGCATGTCCTGTGGCTTGACGACGAGCATAAGCGTGTCCGCCTTGGCGGCTGCCTCGGCGTTCGACACGACCTCAACGCCGTACCGCTCGTTCAGCTCACCGGCACGACCGCTGCGGCGGTCGGACACCAACAGCTCGGCAGGGGGTCGTCCCGCCCGGATCAGGCCGGAGACCACGGTTTCGCCCATCACCCCGGCGCCGAGTATCGCAACGGTCATGCCGCCTCCGTCCTGTCAGCTCTTGGTCACCAGGGACTTCGCGAAGAAGGCCAGGTTGGACGGACGCTCGGCGAGTCGTCTCATCAGGTAGGCGTACCACTGGTCGCCGTAGGGCACGTAGACCCTCATCTGGTTGCCCTCCCGGACGAGCCGCTGCTGCTCGGCCGGCCGCATCCCGAACAGCATCTGGTACTCAAACGAGTCAGTGTCACGCTGGTTGCGAGCCGCCAGCGCAGCAGCGATCTCGACAAGCTTCGGATCGTGCGTCGCCACCATGGGGTAGCCGGCTCCTGCCATCAGCAACTTCAGGCAACGCACGTACGACAGCCGCACCTCGGACTTGGTCTGGAAGGCGACGGACTCGGGCTCCTTGTAGGCGCCCTTGCACAGGCGGACACGCGAGCCCGGGCCGGCGAGGTCCGCGCAGTCCTGCTCCGTTCGATGCAGGTGGGCCTGGAGCACCGCGCCGGTGGTCGGGAAGTCCTGGCGCAGCTCACGCAGCACCGAGAGCGTGGAGTCGGTCGTGGTGTGACCTTCCATGTCGAGTGTGACCGTGGTGCCTGCGTTGCTGGCTGCCTGGCAGATCCGGCGCGCGTTGTCGAGCGCTATCCGCTCGCCCTCACCCGGCAGCGCCTGGCCCACGGCCGAGAGCTTGACGGACACCTCGGCCACCCCGGCCAGGTCAGCCTCGCCGAGGTGCTTGAGCAGCACGACATAAGCCTCGACGGTCGAGTCCGCCTGCTGCCGGTCAAGGGTGTCCTCGCCGAGGTAGTCGAGCGAGATCCGCATCCCCGACTTCGCGAGCTCCTCAGTCGTGTGAAGTGCGTCCTCGACCGACTCGCCGGCAACGAAGCGCGCCACGATTCCGCTCGAGACAGGCATCGAGCTCACGAGATTCTTGAGCTGGGCACTGCGCGACATGAGCAGCAGGGAACGACGAAGCACGGATCCTCCTTGACCTTCACCGACGCGCCCACGGACGCGCAACCAGGCTACGCCGTGCGTGGTCCGGTAGGAGAAGTTAAGCAGCCCGGACCGCGCGGTCAGGTAGGTGTTCCAGCAGATGCTGACAGACGACCGGCTTGAGCGCGCACGTCTCCGGCAGCTGCCGGCGAACGACCAGGTGCGAACTCGGATGGTAGCCGCAACTTGCCCGAGCCTGGCGGGTCGACGCTCGTCGGACGGACCGACGCCTTCACGCCGGCCTGGGACGACACCCTATGGTGATCGTGACGCCCTACCATTGGCGCGGCCGTCGTGAGGCCATGCCCACCGTCGACTCCTGATGCAGCGAAGGAACAGCATGAGCCACTACGTCAACGCCGAGCTCGTCGCCAACGTGTGGAAGGTGGTTGCGAGGGCCGGCGACAGGGTGTCCCCCGAGGACACGCTCGTGATCTTGGAGTCGATGAAGATGGAGATACCGGTGCCGGCGGAGGTCTCCGGCACCATCGTCGAGCTGAGCGTGAGCGAGGGACAGGTCGTCACCGAAGGCGACCGGATCGCCGAGATCGACGAGGACTGATCGCCCTGCCGAAGCTCGGTGTGACGTGGGCGCGGCAGCAGGTGTCGGTCAGGGCGTACGCCTGCGCAGGGTTGCCGCACCGAGCGCCACGCAAGCCACGATGAAGGCGCAGATCACCAGCAGGTCGACCCAGAACCTGCCGTCCAGGCCCACCGCACCCTGCACCTGCTGCATGGCGTCCACGGCGAACGACAGCGGCAGCACCGACGAGATCGCGTGCAGCACGCCGGGGAGGTCGTCGCGAGACACGAACAGTCCGCACAGCAGGATCTGCGGGATCACGAGAGCCGGCATGAACTGCACCGCCTGGAACTCGGTCTCGGCGAAGGCGGAGACGAACAGACCGAGGGTCGAGCCGAGGATCGCGTCGAGTACCGCAACCACGGTGAGTGCCCACACCGGCCCGGCGATGTGCAGACCCAGCAGCCCGACGGTCAGACCCGCCGCCAGGATCGCCTGGAGCAGCGCCATCAACCCAAACGCGATCGCGTAGCCGAGCAACAGGTCGAGCTTGCCCATCGGCATCGAGAGCAACCGCTCCAAAGTGCCCGTGTTGCGCTCACGAAGCGTGGTCACCGACGTCACGAGGAACATGACGATGAACGGGAACATCGCCAGCAAGGGCGGGCCGAACGTGGCGAACACCTGGCCGTCACCGTTGAACATCCACCACAACAAGACGAGCAAGACACAGGGCACCACGAGCATCAGCGCCACCGTGCGCGGGTCCCGACGCAGCTGAGTCAGTACCCGCCAGGAGACGGCCCAGGTTGTCGACAGGGTCACGAGGCTGCCTCACCCTGCGCCTCGACAAGGGACAGGAACGCCGACTCAACGTCGGTCGTGCGCGTGGCCGCGAGCAGGCTCGCCAGCCCTTCGTCGGCGATCAAGGTCCCTTCGCGCATCAGCAGCAACCGGTCGCATCTGGCCGCCTCGTCCATGACATGGCTGGAGACGAGGAGCGTCGTCCCGGCATCGGCTAGGTCGTGGAACGTCCGCCACAGCTGCCGACGGAGCACGGGATCCAGTCCCACCGTCGGCTCGTCGAGCACGAGGACCTGGGGTCGGGCGAGCATGGCGACCGCGAGTGATACACGCGAAAGCTGGCCTCCCGAGAGGTTGCCGGTCCGGTCGTCGGCGTTGGCCGTGAGGTCAACGATCTCCAACGTTGCACCGATCACGTCGGCACCCTGCCCGAGGACATGTGCGAAGAAGCGCAGGTTCTCCCGCACGGTGAGGTCCGGATAGACACTGGGCCGTTGGGTGACGTAGCCGACCCGACGCCTGAGATCGGCGGAGCCGGCCGGCCGGCCGCCGACCATGAGAGTGCCCGCCTTCACAATCTGTACGCCCACGATCGCCCGCATCAACGTTGTCTTCCCGCAGCCGGACGGTCCGAGGAGGCCAGTCACCAGCCCGGCGCGGATATGGGTGGTCAGGTCGGGGATGACAGTACGACGACCGCGAACGACGCACAGGTGGTCGATATCGATGCCCGGGGCCGCGTCGTGCCCGGGCCGGTTACGAGCCATCGCCGCCGTCTGGACCGCCGGGATCGATGGTGGCCGAGAAGGACGGGTCCGACGTCGCGAGGTGCAGCCGAGTGAACGCCAGGGCCTCCGTCAGATCGGCCTCACGATCGGCTCGCGTCCCGGCCCGCCGCGTGTTGCACTCGATGACCACGCTGCCGGCGAACCCGTCAGCGGCAAGCAACTCCAAGAGCTCCGCGCAGGGCTGGGTGCCACGGCCGGGGA